>JAGVCB010000097.1 GCA_020059445.1 Polynucleobacter sp.
GGGTCATGATGCGCATATTAATGGCAACATAAGGGCTGTCAGATAGCTCAACGCCAATGTGAGCGATTGGAGATCCTAGTGGTCCCATTGAAAAAGGCACAACATACATCGTTCTGCCTTTCATGCAACCTGTGAATAGTGGCTGTAGCGTCGTGCGCATTTCGGCTGGATCCATCCAATTGTTGGTTGGACCGGCATCCTCTTTATTTTTGGAACAAATGTATGTTCTGTCCTCAACCCTGGCCACATCGCTTGGGTCTGAACAGGCTAAGTATGAATTTTTTCTTTTTGCTGGATTTAGCTTTTTTAATGTTCCAGCTTCAACCATTTGAGCACACAAGCGATCGTATTCTTCTTCACTACCATCACACCAGTAAACGTTATCTGGCATTGTCAAAGCAGCAACTTCAGCCACCCAATCAATCAACTTTTGATGTTTAACATAAGATGGCACATTAAGGGTGGCCACGCCCTTCATTGTTGGTTGGTTCATAGTTAAATTAGTTAAATTGGAATAGTGTAAGGATACCACTTTGTAGGCTGTTTTACCCCTGGAAGACACACCTCAGTCTGACCCTAATTAAACAAAAATGCCATTAGTTATAGCTAACTGGGCATCCCTTTTTCCTAGTTCATAGGCCTCTGGCATCAAGTCATGTCTTGAATAGTCCCAGCTTGAAATGGGAACTTTTTGGCTTGGTTGAATATAGGTTAGCCTCAATCCTGGCAATTCTTGAATGAACGGGTTGGGAAGGTCGTATCTTCTCGTTAACAAAACAAGGGCTTCTTGATTTTTCTCCCCTGGAGCCGCGGGGGTCAGGCCATCAATGGGTACATTATCAATCAGCCCGCCGTCCAGAACGGCTTGTCCATCACGGTACATGACTGGAGTAAAAGGCGGGGTACAGGATGATTGCAGAATGGCCTCTATGAGCTCATCGATGTTGGCGCAAGATCTAGATGAGATAAATAATCTTGAAAAGCCTAGGCGTCTTCCTGACTGAGGATGGAGTGGTCGCTGAAATTTCTTTTCAAGCTCATAGGCCAAAAGTCCCATCGCGACAGAAAGTTTTGGGCTTAGATAATTGGGGGTTTTGGCCAGCCCAATCAAAATCTCTGGTCCCTCCTGGATTCGCTCAAAGCCCTCAGCCAAAATATTTATTAGCGCTGCTCGGTACAGGCGATAGTGGGGGAAAAGGGGTTCCTTTGAGAAAAGGTTTTTCCAATCAACATTGCTTGAAACAGACGCCAGTGCTTTTGCGTAGTAGTGAAGGCCCCATTGGGCGCCTTCATCCCCTGGCCTTGCTGAAAACAAACAGGCTGTTGCTGCGCCAGCACTCACTGCCACTATTTTTTTTGGCCGCTGAGGGATTACATGATTAAGAACAGTCCAGAAACCTGCTTGCCACCAACAACGATTGCCGCCGCCCGCTAAAACAATTTGATCAAATTGCTTTGACACAAACTATTTACCAATACAAAAAGTGCTAAAAATTTTGCCCAACAAATCATCTGGCAAAAATTGACCCGTGATGGTCGAAAGTTCATCTTGAGCCAGCCTCATTTCTTCAGCAGCCAATTCAATGGATGATGTTTGTGACTTCAATAACACCAACGCGTTCTTGATCAATTGCTCCGCATTTAACAGTGCCTCAACGTGTCTCTTTCTGGCCAAGATGCCACCCTCTGACTCGGGCTGCCAACCAGCAACTTTTAACAGTTCTCCTTTTAATTGCTCTAAACCCTGGCCCGTTTTAGCTGAAACAAACATTTGATCATTAAGCTCAGTGTTTTGTATAGACGACTGATCGAGCTTATTCCACACTATTTTTATTGAAACATTTTTAGATGTCTTGAGCTTGATGTGCTTAATTAAATCTTGATCCTCTGTAGATATTTGAGAGCCTTGAGTCAGATCCATTAAGTGAAGAACCAAATCAGCTTGCTCTATAGCTTGCCAGGTTCGTTCAATACCAATTTGCTCAACACTGTCTTGAGTTTCTCTCAAGCCAGCGGTATCAATAATGTGTAACGGAACACCGTCTAACAAAATTGTTTCTTTAAGCCTATCCCGCGTGGTGCCAGCGACGTCCGTCACAATGGCAATGTCCTCACCCGCCAGCGCATTCATCAAAGAACTTTTGCCCACGTTTGGCTGCCCCACCAAAACCACGGTTAAGCCATCGCGAATAATTGATCCTTGTTGGGCAGTATTTTTAACATCTTGAATGTTCGCAAGGATTTTTTCTAATCGATTAAACACATCATGCTGTTCAATGAAATCAATTTCTTCTTCGGGAAAATCCAAGGTTGCTTCGGTCAGGGCTCTGATCTCAATCAATGCATTTAGAAAAACATCAATCTTCTTAGAAAAGTCACCTTTGAGGGATTTTGCCGCACCTTTGGCAGCCAACACACTACTTGCATCAATTAAATCAGCAACAGCTTCGGCCTGAGCCAAATCCATTTTTCCATTCAGAAAAGCTCTCTCCGTGAATTCACCTGGGCGAGCCAAACGCAAGCCCATGCTTTTTCCAAGCCGAAGACAACGATCTAAAAGTAAATTAAGTGCCGGCGTGCTGCCATGACACTGCAGTTCTAAAACATCTTCACCGGTATAGGAGTGTGGCCCAGGAAAAGCAATCGCCAGGCCTTCGTCAATCAAGTCGCCTGACGCATCATTGAATTGAACCAAAGTTGCATGTCTTGGCGCTAGCTCTCTAAGACAAAGGGCCTTACTAATCTGTAAGACCCCTGTTCCCGACAAACGAATTATTCCAACACTGGCGCGACCATTTGCCGTGGCTAAAGCGATGATTGGTTCGCGCTCATGAATCATACTCAAGCGGGTTTTTTAGCCCCGCCGTAAATTTTATTAATTTGCCATTGCTGAGCGATTGATAAAACGTTGTTCACTACCCAATACAAGACCAAGCCTGAAGGGAAGAAGAAGAACATCACTGAGAAGATAAGCGGCATGAACATCATGAGCTTTGCTTGAAGTGGATCTGGTGGCGTTGGGTTGAGTTTTGTTTGAATGAACATTGACACGGCCATCAAAATTGGTAATAAACCAATTGGCGCACCGAACCAGATTCCAAACAATGTATCTGGTTTTGACAGGTCTTGAATCCAACCCCACCAAGGTGCACCTCTCATCTCCACAGAAGATAGCAGCACCCAATACAAAGCAATGAAAACTGGGATCTGAATTAACACTGGGAAACACCCGCCCAAAGGATTGATTTTTTCTTTGCGGTACATCTCCATCATTGCTTGGTTAAGCTTTTGTGGCTCGCCTTTATGACGTTCTTTGAGCTCTAAAACTTTTGGCTGAACGAGCTTCATGCGCGCCATTGACTTATAGCTAGCAGCAGACAATGGGAAGAATGCAAGTTTGATCAAAATAGTGAGGAGAATAATTGACCATCCCCAGTTGTTGACCAAAGCATGAATTTTCTCAAGCAGCCAGAAAATTGGTTTGGCCAAAATTGTGAACCATCCGTAATCTTTCACCAACTCAAGACCTGGGGCAATCTTTTCTAAAACCTGCTCTTCTTGAGGTCCAACAAATAATTTAAGTGACTCTGTTTTCTCTTGACCGACGCCCAATGTTTCTAGCTTTGACTGAATACCAATTCTGTACTGATTGTTTTCTAACTTACCAACATACAAGTCTCTTTGGTAGTTATTAGATGGTATCCACGCAGAGGAAAAATAATGCTGCACCATTGCAACCCATGCTGGACTATCTTTTTGTTGCGTGCCAGGAAGTTTTGCCTTATTTTTTTCGATATCAGAAAAGTCTACTTTTTGAAACTTATCTTCATCTGTGTAAAGAGCTGGACCAGTAAATGTGGTGTAGAACATGCTCTCTTCAAGCTTGCCGTTATCGCGAACTAATTCTGCATAAAGGGTTAAATCTGCTGATGGATTGTTGATGTTTTTAATGGCGTGCTTTGCATCAACAACATATGAACCATTCTCAAGGGTCAACACTTTTTCTAAACGCACGCCGTTCTTTTCGGCAACTAAAGTCACTGAATTTCCTGCCGCATTTTTACTGGCTGAAAAAATCTGTGTGTGATTTGGTAATTCAACGCCGGATGCTGACACCAAGCCTGATCGTGCAAAGTATTGACGAGCATTGCTGCGCTCAAAAATTAAAACACCAGACTTGTCTTCTTCTAGGTGCTTTGTTAATTGCGCTTTACTGATCACACCACCAAGGGTGTCAATTTCTAAAGTGATGACATCATTTTTTAATGTGATGATTTCACCTGTTTTATTTGCCACAACCATCGTGGGTGCAGAGGCGGGGGCAGCAGAAGGTGCGACAGCCTTAGGTAAATCATTCTTTGGCGCGTCTGTTGGTGCAGCGTTATTGGCTACAACAGGTTGCTGAGTCTCAACGTTTGGCTTAGAAAAGAACGATGTCTGACCATTATGTTGTTGCCAAGCATCGAACAATAAAATCGCTGATATTGTAAAAATTGCCCAAAGTAAGGTTTTTCTGATGTCCATTGTTTTTTCTGTATTAAATAGCGTAAGCAGGAATTGTAGTGTTAGATTGTTACTTCTTTGACTTCTTTTCTGGCACGGGGTCAAGACCACCATCTGCCCAAGGATTACATCTCATAATTCTATATATGGCCAAGCCTGTTCCTTTGAGTGCTCCGTGCTTATCCAAAGCTTCCATCGCATAGCAAGAACAGGTGGGGTGGAAACGGCATTGCGCCCCCCAAAAAGGGCTTAACAACAGCTGATATAGCCTGATGAGTCCCTTCAATAATTTTGCAATCATTTACTTGAGTTCACTTCGTTGAACAGTTGAGCTTTAATTTGGCGTCGCTCTTGCTCTCTAAGCTTTCCAGAACTTGATTCGCCAATTTTTTTTCGTAGTCTCAAAACCACCTGCTGATCACCTAAATTAAGCAGGTTTTGACGACAAGCCTCTCTCATTAAGCGCTTGATTCGATTTCGATCTATTGCTCGCTTGGCTAATTTTTTGGGAACCGTTAAAGCAAAGCCCACCCCACCAGCGA
The DNA here is from genome assembly GCA_020059445.1 of Polynucleobacter sp. Lineage (GTDB taxonomy): Bacteria > Pseudomonadota > Gammaproteobacteria > Burkholderiales > Burkholderiaceae > Polynucleobacter. The sequence continues at coordinate 5,046 of JAGVCB010000097.1, forward strand.
GGGTGTGGATAGCTAAATGTTTTGTATTATTTGGCTTTTGTGCCAATATTGAACGAATCAAATTGGCGTCAGAAATAGAGAAAGAGCGAGCTGTTTGATTGCTCGCTTTTCTATCTTTTTCTTGCTGTTGCTTAAACAGCGAGGCGTTTACGACCCTTGGCACGGCGCGCATTCAAAACATGGCGACCACCTTTTGTTTTCATGCGAACACGAAAACCGTGGGTGCGTTTACGACGGGTTACTGATGGTTGATATGTACGTTTCATAATTATTTCCTAGCTAGCCTTAGATTCTCGCTTTTTTCCTTTGTAGCGTCAATACCTATTTACGGTGTATTTATTTATTTTGACATTTATCTTGTTGTTTTTGCTAATTTTTTTATGTTATGAACATGTTATCCACAGCTTATCCACC
>JAGVCB010000160.1 GCA_020059445.1 Polynucleobacter sp.
GTCTAGAAGCCATGAATACTAAAATATCCTTAGCCACTAATCCCGGTTGATCAAAGTTGCACTTCGTAGTTGAATCTACCCTTTATTAATCTTTTTTTAACCTGTTCAATAAATTTTCTTACTTGCCCAAAAAGATGTCCTTGAACTCTTTTTCACCCACGGCTTTTTGAACCGTGAAGTAGGTCAAGTAGTGAACGATGATGAGCCAGTAGATGAAGGCAATCATGATCAGGTTTTTAGGTTTGGCATGACCAAACTCCAAGAGACCCTCTAAGAATGGTTTGCCATGTAGCAAGTAACCCTCAATACCAAGAGCATTGGCATGCAGAATCATGACCAAAACCACATAGATCAAAGAGTGACCAATCAAAGGCCAGAAAATAGGCTTGCCTTTGTTAACCTTGATTGGCATGAGAAGTTCCACCGTGATCAAGAATTTACCCACAAATGCCGCCTTGATGAGGGCAACTGTGATGGAGAACATGCTGTCTGCTCCATCAACCCCAAAGTGCAACATTTGCGATTGGTTATACAAGCCAATCGCATAGAACCAAATCGTGAAGTAGCCTGTAGCAATCAGAAACTTCTTAGTTTCATGAAGAAAGCCATGTTTCATTTTTTCCCAACGGGACATTGTTTCAGTAGATGGTGTGCTCACGTTTAACTCCTAAATCTGATAGTGGCTGATGGCTTTTAAATGGCTGGGCCACCCAAAGATAAATATAAATTGATTCGTTGCATTAAGACTTCCAACTGACCTTGTTGCTCATTTGATTTGGCAGTATTGGTTTTTATCTTTTGCTGCAATACTTGACGTTGATCGATGCGACCAATGACAAATCCAGCATCTGTACTTTTTTGAATATTTTGTTGCAATTGATAAATTTGATTGAGCTCTGCATAACGCGCACGCCAAGATTGCTCACCTGATAGAGCTGACTCAACTTCTCTGAAGGCATTTAATCCAACCTTGGCATAGGTGGCAAAAGCTTGTTCCAGCTCAGCTTGCCTTGATTCAACTTTTGCCTCTAAGGCGCCGCCCGTGAATATCGGCAATGTGACCCCAATACCAGCACTTGGGTTGGATGAATCAGTTTTAAGCACAAAGACCTCGCTGCTGATTCGACCAAAGCCAGCCGTCAAACTGATTTTAGGCAGGCGTGTGGCTTCTGCTTCCTTGATGTTGAACCTGGCAGCATCCACTCTCGCAGCTGCGGCCACGATATCAGGACGTCTTTCCAATAGATCTGAAGGCACGCCTGTGCTGATAGCAGATGGGCTTTTAGGCAAGCTTTGATTTTTTAGTGGTGTACCAACCGGATAGCGACCCACCAATACATCCAGGGTTTTTAAATTTTGCTGGCTGGCGTTCTTTAAGTTAAAAGCCAATTCTTTGGCTTGAGCAAGATTGATTTCTGCACTGAGAATATCTTGCTTGGAAGATGCGCCAATTTTTTCACGGTGCTTCACATGCTCTAGAATTTTTTCTTGGTGCTGGGCTGATTCTTGGGCTACTTGGGCTTGCAACTGAAGTACGCGCGCAGACCACAAAGTTTTAGCCAGATTGGCCATAAAAGACAGTTTTGCTGATTCTTGATCAGCCGCAATCGCTCTGGCATTTTGTTCGGCATTGGCATAGCTTGCTCGTACACGCCCCCAAAGATCAAGCTCCCAGTTGGCGCCAACGTAATAACCGGATGTGCCGGATCCATCCAAGCCCATTTTTGCCCCTGTTTTACCTAGTACACCTAGATTGGGATAGAAAGATCCACCCACTGCCTTCATCATCGCTTCCGCTTGATCGAGTCGTGCGGCATAAATTCTGAAATCAGGTGCTGATTGAATCGTAAGCTTTGCCAGTTCTGTTAATTCAGGATCATTGAATGAGTCCACCCATGCAATGCTTTGGAATGATTGGGTGGATGGCTGATTGCTTGTGGTTTTATATTGTCCTGGCAGATTTTGTCCAGGCAATGCACGGTCTAGTAGCTCAGATTTTTTGATGGGCTCACCAATTGAACAAGCACTCAAAGCCAGCAGTAAACTAATGGACAGATTGCGAGACAAATACTTGCTCATAGTTGCTTTATCAATCAATCTCATCAATGCAATTTCGGAACGATGTAGTTGAGCTTGCTGTAAACACGTAACATGACTTTTCTAACAAAATGTAAGAAGCTCATGTTGTCTGTGTAGATCGCGCCATGACCAATCGCACCTGCAGCAATCAATTCTGTATGACTACCCTCTTCAAGGATCAACTTCACGGGAAAACGATTGGGCACAGCTGGTCTCACGCCTGTTTGAGGTAGATCACCACTGGCGTTCACTTGGCCCTGGCGTTGAGCCCAAATCACACTCTCAACTTTGGCTTTGTAGATTTGACCTGGGTTGGTTGGTACATAAAACTCTGCTTCATGTCCTGGCTTGATTTGATGAAGCTCATTCTGATGAAACAACATGAATACTTGTGGCTCATCTTCAAGAAAGCTCATCACTGCACGCAAAGGAGTTGGCACCAAAAAAACACCTGGGCGCAATTGAGCATTAACGACTGTGCCGTTGTTTGGTGCGCGCACAACGGTTTGCTCAAGTTCCCAATAAGAGTTGTCAGCCTTTTCTTTTAATTCATCATAATCAGCTTCTGCTTTTTCAAGATCAAAGCGATTGCCTGATCCTGTTTTGACCAAGGCGCGGTTTTCTTCCACACGTTTTTTTGCCAGCTTGAGTTTGGCATTCAAAGCATTGACTGAAGCTTCGTAAGGTTCAGGATCGATCTTGAACAGAACATCGCCCTTTTTAACGCGTTGATTGTCAGTCACGCCAACTTCAATCACACGCCCCTTCACTTGAGGAATGATCGGCACTTCGTGACGTGTGACGCGAACGTCTGAACTGCTTGGCGCAAAGATATTCATGAGCAAAATCATGATCAACACAAATACAACAGGTGTGACAAACACAATGATTTTGGCGCGCTTATTCCATGGGTAGAGTTTGCGTTTGAAAAATACCCACCAGACAACCAAGGCATAAAGAACGATGATGATTTCTAACATGTCTATTCCTCAGTGCCGTTTGCGTGAGATTTCTTTTCAGCCTCTGCAAGAGATTGCACTTGCTCTTTTGATAGAGGCACGATGGTTGGCCTCAGGTGAGCCCAAACAAATGCGATTGGCCAAAACAAGCCGCCTGAAAAACGCGAGACCATACACATTGCATGAATCGCTTCTTTTTGTGGGTGCTGACGTTTTTCAGCAATCTTGCTGGGTAAATAATGAATCTGCCAATAAGCGATGCCAAGAACGATTGGAATGATGATGATCGCTATCCAAGAGAAGATATCGGCCAAGGTATCGACAAAACCTGTCGCTAAAGCTTGTCCAGAAATGGCAAACATCGCCCCAAATAGGACAATTTGTAAGGCATTTTTAATTGGTTCTATGGATTTGGGCATACAAAACTTTCGCGATCAAAGAATAACTAACTATTCCAAAAATATCAGATTTAACAGATAGTTATCTACAATCGAATGATAGAAATATATCAAGCAATAGCACATTAGCTCTATAGCTAATACCCCAATGATCGGCCACTCAGAGAAATCGACTTCAGGTCTTCAAATTTACTTAAAATTCAAGTAGAATGATGGGCTTAGCTAAAGCGCAACGAGATTTTTCTCGAGCGCCTAGGCCATGCCCTGGTGGTGGAATGGTAGACACGCCGGTCTTAGAAGCCGGTGCCGAGAGGCGTGAGAGTTCGAGTCTCTCCTGGGGCACCAAATCAAAAAGCTTGTTTCTTTATTAAAAGAAGCAAGCTTTTTTCTTATGGGATGCTGTTTTTTAGGGATATTTTCTTTTAGCGGCAGATATCCTCAATGTCCTTTTGAATGATCTTCAAGCCTGCTTTGAGAATCATGTCATAGCGATTGCGCTCAACTTTGATGGTCTCAGGTGTCCAAGAGTAAAAACCTTGTGAGGTTTTCATGCCGTAATGATTGTTTTTGACCCTTTCGGTCAAACACTTCGCAGGTATGGCGTCGTTGCACAAGGATGGATAAATACTGGCACCTGCCGCCGTGTGAATTTCAACCCCAGCATGATCACGTTGCATCACAGGGCCTGCTGCCAAATACCTGAAGCCAAATCCAAATCTAACAGCGTTATCAATATCTTCTGGAGTGGCAATACCTTGATCAATCATTGAGAAAGCTTCACGAGACATGGCATGCTGCAAGCGATTAGCCAAGAATCCTGGCAAATCTTTATTCACTCGCACAGGCACCATCTGACAACGCGTCATGATTTGGAATAAATCATCCATCACCGCTTGACTGGTCTTTTCACCCTTGATGACTTCAACACAAGGAACTAAATGCGCTGGCATGAAGAAGTGTAAACCAATCATGCGACTGATGGTGGATAAGCCTTCTGCAATTTGACTGATAGGAAAGCTCGAGCTATTACTAGCCAAAATGGTGTGAGCAGGTGCCAGTTGATCTAGCTGCTTGAACAGGTCTTGTTTGAGTGGTAATTTTTCTGGAATGCATTCAACAACCAAATCAACGTTGGACCAAGCAACATCATTCAGACCCGCATGCACTGTGACCGGGTGATTTGGTATGGCGTAGCTGAGTTCTTTGATTTGAAACTCAAGATACTGAGGTAAAAAGGCTCGACGCTCTGCTCCTGCCTCAATGATTTCTACAGCGTAACCACCCCTTATAAATACCAGTGCCACATCTGCGCCCATGGTGCCGCCACCAACGATCACTACTTTTTTACTTGCTGTCATGTTTGCCTCGATTATTTTTTATTTAATTTTTTATTTATGTTTTTTATTGATGGTTTTTGTTTGATACTTTTTGTGTGATTTTGTTTTGCTTTCTTCACAGAACTCTATGTGAATTTTGTATCTGGAATGTAAACCAGTTTGGTGCATTTTTCAGAGATATTTATGACCATTATTCTGCTCAAAAAGAGTGCAATTTTTTATTTGAAAGTAATTAACTAGTGATAAC
>JAGVCB010000062.1 GCA_020059445.1 Polynucleobacter sp.
CCCGCAGGTGCCACTCGGGCTGAAATGCAACTTTTGCCACTGCTTGAGGGGGTAACCGTCAGAGCAACAGGTACAACCACTCAGCGTGAATTGACGGCTCAGCTTGAAGCGGCGTCAACCAAGTCCAACAAGCCGGTGAACAGCTACACCACCATCACCATTGCCGTGTCTCCGCGCGATGCTCAGCGTGTCGTACTGGCACAGCAAGCTGGGCGCATCATTGCATTGCTGCGCAGGCCAGATGATGCTGCACTTTATAACGATCGACTCTCGTCTAGCGATGTGTTTGGATCTGAAGCGCCTCCACCAGAGCCTAAGGTGGCGCCCACCAATGAAAAAACCATTGCATACATTGTGGGTGGTGGCTTTTCAACTGGTGGGCAAGGTGTTCGGGCTCCTTCAAATGTGGCACCCAATACCGGATCTGGTGCTCCTAATTTAGATATGCTCAAAAAATTGCTGCAAGGCAGTTCGAATCAATAAACCGAGTTCATGGATTCAAGTATGTGTTACATCAAACCGCCTTCTGCACGAGCGAAACTTTGGGTCGCAATTTCAGCATTGCTTTGTTTTCAAAGCATTCATGCGCAGCCACATTCTGTGGTTGCTGCTGTGCCCGATTCGGATGTCAAGCCAGTTGCCGCAGATGCCGCAAAACCAGTGACCATGGCTAAGAAAATTGCCGCTGCAGGCGCGCATTTGTCCAGAAGATCAATGCGCCAAGTGTCATTGGCACCCGTGGTACCAGAGCTGAGGAAGTATCTGGATGACACCATGCTCATGCACTCTGGCGAGGTTGCGGTGCTGGATGTGGGTAACGTAGACCGAGTGGCGGTAGGCAATGGAAAAATTGCCACCACCACCGTATTAGATGGCAATCGCTTGCTGATCATTGCTCAAGATGTGGGTGATACCAACATCATTGTTTGGGATGGTCGCCGGCAAGCGGGCAATTTCAAACTGCGGGTCACAGCGGTTGACATGAAGCGCGTCAAGGCTGAAATTGTTGCGTTGCTTGCCGATGTGCGTGGCGTGAGCGTCATGACTGCGGGTGATCGCATTTTCATCGATGGCGACAAGCTCAGTCCCGATGATCAAGCGCGTGTGCAAAAGGTGGCGCAGCAGTACCCTAACGTGACCGATCGAACCTCTGGCACCGCCAAGCCACCTGTGCCGGCTTCGCCTTCGACCATGGTCATGTTTGACTTGTATTTCTTAGAGTACAAGAAAAACTACATGCAAGACATGGGCGTGTCGTGGCAGAAATCGGCCAATGGCTTTAATTTTGGTGCATTTGCCGAGGCAGGTCACTTGGCCAATGTGGATGGTGGTGGATCGTTGGGTGTTCGCTCCTTGGGGCCGACGGGGGCCAGTTCGTTTGCTGGATTGCAAAATTTTCCAAAATCAGCGGTTCGTGGTTTGGCATCTAATTTGAGCCTTGACCTGAACGTCAGCGCTGCAGTGAATTTGGCCGTGTCTTCGGGGCAAGCCACATTGCTGGCATCGCCTAAATTGGCAGTGCGCAGTGGTGGTGTTGCCAAGTTCATTGCAGGGGGTGAGGTGCCTTTCCAAGTGGCCGGTTCGGGTAACTCAGGGCCATCGGTGCAGTTCAAAGAATATGGCATTATTTTAGAAGTTGAGCCAAAAGTCAATGCTGACAATACGGTTTCAGGCGTTATTCGCACCGAAGTCAGTCAAATTGATACCGCATCTGGCACCGCTCAAGGCACACCAGGGTTTACCAAACGGCGAACAGAAACTGATTTTTTCACCCCAATGGGTGAAGCCATTGTCATTTCGGGTTTGTACAGCCAAGACTTGAGCGATGTGACTGATAAGGTTCCTTTTTTGGGTGATATTCCCATATTAAATTGGTTCTTCTCAAACAAAGGGGAAAAGCGGCGCAATACTGAATTGGTTGTTTTCATTGTGCCTCGCAAGCACTCTTCCCAAGAGTCTATGAACAAAGAGGTGATTCGCGAATCTGCAGCATTGGCCAAGACCATGAACTCTGATATCTTGGGTTATGATATTTTGCCGAAGCTAAAATTCGACTCCAATATTTGGCATGGATTTGAGGGTGATTATACCAAATCAGAGTCTAGATATAATTGGGTTAATGAGCCCGCCGATTTGCCTTATTAGGTGTTTTGTTGTGGAAATAAATAAAGACATTAAAAATGAAGTGCTGCGAGATTATTTATTGGTCTCAGCAACCGTTGAGGGTGCTTTTCAAGATTTTTTCAGGGCAGTGACGGATGATTCAGATGCTGAATCTAAACGAAACACCTGGCATAGGCTGCTTCGAACGCTGGAGACCTGTAAAGAAAATTTTGTATATTGCGAGCTGGTTGATTTAAGTCGATTGCTGAATCATATTTCTAAAATATGTGATTCCATATTTAATGGCATGTACCATATTAATGGGGAAATATCAGAAGCTCTGTTGCAAAGTCTGGATTGTTTGCGTCAATCTGTTGAGGCTCTTTTGCACGACCCGGAAAGCGATGTGTTTGGCGGTAATGCGGCTGTGCTTGATGCACTGCTGCGCCGATTGTCTTCTCATGTTTCGCAGGTACAGGCTGATGAAATTGCGGCCGAAATTTTATTGCAAACTGCGACCAATTTTGAAGTTGAATTTATTCCCAGGGGACTCATGCCCCAAGACATGGCAGGCATGACATGGCGTTGGTCTGATTATTTCACTGATGCTGAGTCAGCTGCATTGCAAAGAGTGCTTGGTTTGATTGAGCAAAGAAATCCATTTTGGCGAAATCGTGGTTTGCTCCAAATTGGCTTGGTACTTGATCTGAATCGATGCATGAATCAAATTTGTGATGCTCGACAGCTGATTGTTGCAGTTGCTTTTCACGATATTGGCATGATGTTTTTACCCGACTCCATTTTGTTAAAAACAAGTCATTTAGATGACGATGAAATGCAGCAAGTGCGTCAGCACACCTTACAACCCAATGGATTTTTTGAGTTTTTTCAAGGATTTGAACAGGCTTGGAAAATGATAGAGCAGCACCATGAGCGATATGATGGCCAAGGGTATCCGCATCAGCTTCGTGGGCATCAAATTGTTGTGGGCGCTCAGTTGATTGCAGTGGCCGATGCTTATTATTCAATGACCCATCAACGTGCCGATCGCACGTTTCATCGGTCATTGGCCAGGTCTATGATGGAGGTTTCCAATGCAAGTTCGTTTCAATTCTCACCTGATGTGGTGGCGGCTTTTAATCATGTGATTCATGAAAAAATTCGCCAATTGAATATTAAATCGTAATTCATTGGATCTGCGTATGTTTAATGTTGTGGTGTATCAGGGTGAAGAGGTCTATCTTGATTTTGATGTTTCACATGCGGAGACACTGATTGGAAAATCGGATGAGTGCCATATTGAGCTGAAAGGTTGGAATATTAGTAGAAATCATGCATCATTTATATTGAGTGACGATGATATTTTTATTCAAGACAATGGGAGCATGTTTGGCACTTACGTGAACAATGAGCGTATTAAACGGCATGGGCCGCTTAAAAATGTTGATGTCATTACCATAGGCGGCTACACCTTGTCTGTGGTTCGCCATGATGGATCGCTAGAGCGAGTGCCAGATGCTATTCAGATGGATGAGCAAGCATCTGTTAACAGGGGGAAATCGGGCGATCCGGTATTGGTATTCTCTGGACTTGACGAATTTTCGCAAACCAGGTCACATTCTGGGAGGAATGCTGATGCCTCCTCAACATTGACCCGTGCGTTTGATCGATTTGCCGATGAAGGAACAAGATCACCATCAAAATTTCCTGCAGTTTCTGTCGCAAAACCTGCCAGAATTATTGCAGAGCAGCAAATTTCAGCGCAAATGCCTGCCGATTTAGTGGTTAATAAGGTGCCCACCATCAGACCCAATCGTGTCAGAACTGAAGCGGATTTGACGTTTGATGAGTGGCGCCATTTTGTGCATGAGGCGGTTCTTCACGAAATGGATGTGCGTCGAATTGATGCCAATCGCATGAAAGACGATGAGCTTAGAGCCAACGTTCGACTCATTATTCGAGAAGTGATTCAAGCGGCCAAAGATTTGCCAAAACACATTGACCAAAAGGAGTTGGCAAGCCAGGTCTTGGATGAGGCGGTTGGGCTGGGGCCATTGGAGCCTTTGTTGGCAGATGATTCTGTGACAGAGATCATGGTCAATCGGCACGATGAAATTTGGATTGAGCGCAAAGGGCAGTTGTACATTTCGGAGGCGACGTTTACCTCTGATGCCGCCGTGCTAGGCGCCATTGAGCGAATTGTCAGTCCGCTGGGGCGACGTATTGACGAAAGCTCGCCGATGGTTGATGCGCGCTTGAAAGATGGGTCAAGGGTCAATGCCATCATTCATCCATTGGCGCTGCGCGGCCCGTCGCTCACGATTCGCAAATTCGCAAAAACCAAAATCACGTCGCAAGACTACATCAACTATGGCTCATTGACACAAGAGATGGTCGATTTGTTGATCATGATTGTGCAGCTGCGACTCAATGTCATTATTTCGGGGGGAACTGGCACAGGTAAAACATCGTTTCTCAACATGATTTCGAGTTATGTGGCTGACGATGAGCGCATTGTAACCATTGAAGATGCGGCCGAACTTAAGCTGCCTCAACCCAACTTGGTGGCTTTAGAGAGTCGTCCGCCTAACTTAGAGGGCAAAGGTGCCATTACCATTCGTGATTTGGTTCGCAACTCATTGCGCATGAG
>JAGVCB010000085.1 GCA_020059445.1 Polynucleobacter sp.
CTTTAATTGATCATTCAAACGATTGGCAGACTCTGCCGAGCCGAGCACCACCAATTTTGGCTTGAATTCAGCGCACTGCTTTGCGAGTAATTCAATATTTGAATGCGCTGTTAATGATTCAACTTTAAATAAATCAGGATGAGCGCGGATAACGTCCAAAGTGCTCACACCAATCGATCCTGTTGAACCAAGAACACAAATATGTCTCATGGTTTAGCTCGCCATCAAAATAATCAAGCCTGTTAATGGCAAAACTGGCAAAAGAGCATCAATGCGATCTAAGAATCCACCGTGACCAGGCAATAAAGTACTGCTGTCTTTGACTCCGGCAACGCGCTTGAGTTGAGACTCAAACAGGTCACCTTGAATACTCATGGCAACACAGAGAGCCGTCACAAAGATCATGCCTGACCATCCCCAAGAGGATTGAATCAAGGCAAAAAAGTTGCCTTGCGTATAAGGTTGATCAGCAAATAAAGTGGCTCCAAGAATACCAAGCACCATCACCAATAAATAACCACCCACAGCCCCTTCAATGGATTTACCAGGGCTTAAATTCTTTGCCAACTTATGCTTACCAAATGCTTTACCAGAAAAATATGCACCAATATCGGCAGCCCAAACCAAAACAAGCACCGATAAAAATAGCGCCATGCTCACGGCGCGCAAATGCATCAAGGCAAACCAACAAGCCGGTAGTATGAATAAACCAATCGCGGACAAAGGCCAGCGCCATGATTGAAGTGATAACTGAAGGGACTGCTTCATGATGAATGGCACCACCAACAACCAAAAGCCCAACGTTAGCCACAAAAGAATTTTGACGGCTTCAATATCGGCATACATCAACCACGCCACCAGGTTGAGCAAACACAAGCCAGCGTATGACAATGCTCTGCGTTGATTATCTGGGAACAATAATCTCCACCATTCCCATGCAGCCAAAGTGATCACGATTGCAATCAGTGCACCCAAATAAATCAATGGTGCAAACCAGAGCACTGGCAAGAAAATACCTAAAAGAACAATAGCGGTGATGACTCTGGTTTTTAGCATGCTGTTCTATTTTTCCGCTTCAATGACTTGAGCACTGGTACGCCCAAAACGTCTTTCACGCTCTCGGTACCAAGCAAAAGATGCTTGTAACGCCTTGGCATCAAAATCAGGCCACAGTAAGTCTGTGAAATAGAGCTCTGTATAAGCTAATTGCCACAGTAAAAAGTTACTGATTCTTTGTTCGCCGCCAGTTCTAATAAATAGATCAGGCTCTGGCGCATAGGACATTGATAGATGAGGCGTTAATAAATCTTCTGTCACCCCTTCAGGGGTGATGGTCGGATTTGCCTTTAGACAGGCTGATACCGCTTGCAACATATCCCAACGCCCACCGTAGTTAGCAGCGATGGTGAGATTAAGTCCCGTGTTGTGAGCAGTTTTTTCTTCTGCTTGCACGACCCGCTCTTGGATCTGTTGATCAAACTTGGTGAGGTCACCCACCACTCTCAAACGTACATTGTTCTTATCAAGACGAGAAACTTCTTTTTCTAATGCAGTTAAGAATAACTTCATTAAAAAACCAACTTCTCCAGCAGGTCTGCGCCAGTTTTCTGAACTGAATGCAAAAAGAGTTAAATATTCAACGCCTAAATCGCCACATTCTTTGACGATTTCTCTGACTGTGTTGAGTCCTTGTGAGTGCCCTGCAACCCGGGGTAAAAAACGCTTGGTCGCCCATCGACCATTGCCATCCATGATGATCGCAAGGTGCTTGGGAATGCTCGCCACATCAGGCACAGCCAAAGTTGTGCTGATGTGAGAGGGGTTGGTTTTTTTGACCATATAAAGACTATTCAAGCCTGGCTTAAACGGTCATGATCTCTTTTTCTTTGTCAGAAATGATTTTGTCAATTTCAGCAACAAAACGATCTGTCATTTTTTGAACTTCGTCTTGTGAACGACGTTCATCATCTTCTGAAATCTCTTTATCTTTGGCCAATTTTTTCAAAGACTCATTTGCGTCACGCCTTAAGTTACGCACAGCAATTTTTGAATCCTCGCCTTCACCCTTGACCACTTTGGTCAATTCTTTGCGGCGCTCTTCAGTCAATGCAGGCATTGGCACACGAATGATGTTGCCTTGAGTTGCTGGGTTAAGACCTAAGTCAGATTCACGAATAGCTTTTTCAACAGCGCCCATCATGTTTTTCTCCCAAGGCTGAACTGTCAATGTTCTAGCGTCTGCTAAACCAAGGTTGGCTACTTGAGCCAATGGTGTTGGGTTACCGTAGTAATCTACGTTGATCTGCTCCAAGATACCTGGGTGAGCACGACCAGTTCTGATTTTTTGCAAATTCGATTTCAATGACTCAATCGATTTGGTCATCTTTTGTTCTGTATTTTTTTTAATTTCATTAGCAGACATGATGTTTCCTTTTAAACGTGTACCAGAGTACCTTCACTATCACCCATCACCACGCGTTTTAGCGCGCCTGGCTTGAGGATTGAAAAAACTTTGATGGGTAATTTTCTATCGCGACACAAGGCAAATGCCGTGGCATCCATGATCTGTAGGTTTTTGATGATGGCCTCATCAAAAGTAATCGTGTCATAACGAGTGGCCGTTGGATCCTTCTTTGGATCGCTGGTGTAAATGCCATCAACCTTGGTTGCTTTCAAAACAACCTCAACGCCCATTTCTGCGCCACGCAAAGCAGCAGCAGTGTCCGTTGTAAAGAATGGATTACCAGTTCCGGCAGCAAAAATCACCACCTTGCCCTCTTCCATATGACGAATGGCTTTTGGACGAATGTATGGCTCTACAACTTGATCCATTCTTAAAGCAGATTGAACGCGAGCCTCTACGCCTTTTTGACGCAGCGCATCTTGCAATGCCAATGCATTCATCATCGTTGCTAACATGCCCATGTAGTCAGCTGTTGCACGATCCATACCGGCCGCACCGCCAGCCACACCTCTAAAGATATTACCGCCACCGATCACGATGGCTAACTGAATACCGATTTGCACCACCTCAGCGACATCAGCCACCATGGCATCAATGGTGCCGGGGTTGATACCGTAAGAGTCATCGCCCATTAAGGCTTCACCTGATAGTTTGAGCAAAACTTTTTTATAAGCTGGCATGGTCAGTCTCTCTCTTCATTTAGCATTCATCAAGTTACAAAAGTATAAAAGGCACGAAGGTTTTAGCCCCGTGCCTTTTTGAACTACAAGAACTACTTAGGCCGTGGCTTTTGCAGCAGCTACTTGCGCAGCAACTTCAGCAGCAAAGTCATCTTGACGCTTTTCAATACCTTCACCTACAACATACATCGTAAAGCTCTTGATGGTTGTGTTAGCAGCCTTCAACATTTGCTCTACAGTTTGCTTGTCGTTTTTAACAAAAGTTTGATTCAACAAAGAAACTTCTTTTAAGTACTTTTGAACTGAGCCTTCAACCATCTTAGCGATGATTTCTGCTGGTTTGCCTGATTCAGCAGCCTTTAGTTCAGCAACACTCTTCTCTGTAGCGATCTTGTCAGCAGGCACGTCTGCAGAAGACAAAGCAATTGGCTTCATCGCAGCGATGTGCATAGCGACGTCTTTAGCAGCTGTATCGTCACCAGTGTATTCAACCATCACACCAATGCGTGTACCGTGCAAGTATGACACCAATTTGTTCTCACCTGAAAAACGTGTGAAACGACGCAATGACATGTTTTCACCGATACGCCCGATCAATTCAGCGCGAACTTCTTCAACTGTCTTGCCAGCATATGGCAAAGCAGACAAAGCAGTCACATCCGCTGGATTCTTTTCAGCAACCAATTGAGCGCAAGCATTGCTCAGAGCCAAGAAGTCATCGTTCTTAGAAACAAAGTCTGTTTCACAGTTAACTTCTAGCAATGCGCCAGTAGTGCCGTTGATGAATGCAGTGATAACGCCTTCAGCTGTGACGCGAGAGGCGGCTTTACCCGCTTTGCTTCCAAGTTTTACACGCAGAATTTCTTCTGCCTTTGCCATATCCCCATCAGCTTCAGTCAGGGCTTTTTTGCACTCCATCATTGGAGCGTCAGTTTTGGCGCGTAGTTCGCCAACCATTGCAGCAGAAATTGCAGCCATTACTCGCCCTTTCCTTCTTCAACAAACTCGTCAGCATCGCCCTTAACGGCTTCTAACACTTGGTTCACTGCGTTTGCTTTGCCTTCCAAAATAGCATCAGCCATTGCGCGAACATACAAAGCAACTGCTTTGCTAGAGTCATCATTACCTGGGATGATGTAATCAACACCTTCAGGTGAGTGGTTTGTATCAACAACAGCAATCACTGGAATACCTAATTTCTTGGCTTCTGTTAACGCAATCTTGTGGTAACCAACGTCCACCACGAAAATCGCATCAGGTGTACCAGCCATATCTTGAATACCGCCCAATGATTTCTCTAATTTCTCGATATCACGGCTTGTTGTCAAAGCTTCCTTCTTAGACAAACGCTCCCAATCGCCATTTTCGCGAGCAGCAGTCATGTCTTTAAGACGCTTGATAGAACCTTTAACTGTTTTGAAGTTAGTCAATGTACCGCCTAACCAGCGAGCATCAACATAAGGCATGCCAGCACGAGTTGCTTCTTCAGCAATGATCTCTTTTGATTGACGCTTTGTACCGACAAACAAAATAGTGCCGCGGTTTGAAGCTACTTGACGCACGAACTTTTGCGCTTCCAA
>JAGVCB010000068.1 GCA_020059445.1 Polynucleobacter sp.
CATAATGCTCAATTACTTTTTCACTGTATGCCATTTTGTTTCCTCATTTATCTTTACGTTTATCTTGTCAATTCTTTGTTAATGCGCTGCCCATTGAATCGTGTTGAGATCAATGCCATCTTTATACATTTCCCAAAGTGGAGATAAATCTCTCAATTTAGCAATCTTGCTCTTGACTAACTCGATGGTGAAATCAACATCTTCTACTGTTGTAAAGCGACCAATGGTGAAACGAATCGAGCTGTGGGCCAACTCATCATTACGACCCAACGATCTCAATACGTATGAAGGCTCTAAAGATGCTGACGTACATGCTGAACCAGATGACACAGCGATGTCTTTCAAGGCCATGATCATGGATTCACCTTCAACATAGTTAAAGCTGATATTCAAGTTGTGCGGGATGCGCTGATCCATATCGCCGTTGAGGTACACCTCTTCGATCTGATTCAAGCCATTCCATAAACGGTCTCTTAGCATGCGAATGCGCTCATTTTCAGTCGCCATTTCTTCGCGAGCAATGCGGAAGCACTCACCCATACCCACCAATTGATGAGTTGGCAAAGTACCTGAGCGCATACCGCGCTCATGACCACCACCGTGCATTTGCGCTTCAATACGAATACGTGGCTTACGACGCACAAACAAAGCACCCACACCCTTCGGTCCATATGTCTTATGAGCACAGAAGCTCATCAAGTCAACCTTGAGTGTTTGTAAATCAATTGCGACCTTACCTGTGGCTTGAGCCGCGTCCACATGAAACACAATGCCTTTTTCACGACAGAATTCACCGATTTTTGCGATATCTTGAATCACACCAATTTCGTTATTCACAAACATCACAGAAACAACAATCGTGTCTGGGCGAACAGCGGCTTTGAATTTCTCAAAATCAATCAAACCGTTTGGCAAAACATCAAGATATGTCACTTCATAGCCTTCACGCTCTAGCTCGCGGCATGCGTCTAAAACTGCCTTGTGCTCTGTTTTAACCGTAATGATGTGCTTGCCTTTTTCTTTGTAGAAATGAGCAGCACCTTTGATGGCCAAGTTATTACTTTCTGTAGCACCACTGGTCCAGACGATTTCTCTTGGATCAGCACCGACCAATTTTGCAACTTCTGCGCGGGCAGTCTCAACCGCCTCTTCAGCACTCCAGCCATAAGCATGACTGCGTGACGCTGGGTTACCAAATTGCTCACGAAGATATGGAATCATCACATCGACCACTCTTGGGTCAATTGGTGTTGTAGATGAATAATCCATATAAATTGGAAAGTGCTCTGGACTGAACATCGGTACTGGTTTAGGTGATGACATATTTGTTTCCTCTTATCTCAATATATTTTTTATTTATTCTTAGACTGCAGCAACGACTGCTATCAATTAATTTGTTGGGCAAAAGTAAACACAGAATTTGCCAATGGTTTCTTCTTAGCCTCAACTTCTTTTTTTGCATTTGCAGTAGATTGCTTTGACGATCTTGGGGCTTCAATTTTTATTTTGCTTTCACGCACACCATGGACATGAGATCTACCCTCTTGTTGTTTGACTAAATCAGCCAATGACACCGAGCTGAGATACTCAACCATCTTTTGGTTCAAGCTGGTCCATAAATCATGAGTCATACAACGGCCATGACCCGATTCTTCACCGCGGCAATTACCTTTACCACCGCATTGGGTTGCATCTAATGGCTCATCAACAGCGATGATGATGTCTGCGACTGTGACCTGATCAGCTCTACGCGCCAAGGTATAACCACCTCCTGGACCACGTGTACTTTCAACAATGTCAAAGCGTCTTAATTTTCCAAATAACTGCTCTAAATAAGACAATGAAATATGTTGTCTTTGGCTAATTCCGGCTAGTGTTACTGGGCCATGAGATTCGCGCAGGGCTAAATCAATCATTGCAGTGACAGCGAAACGTCCTTTGGTTGTTAGTCTCATCTATTACCTCATCAATATTGGGTTGTTGAAACATTTAATACCTGACTCTTGTGCTCAAGTTTATCAGATACCCAATTAAACTGCTCAAGTACTAAGCAAGCCTAGACCTCATTATGATTAATTCATAAAAATCAGTTACTTAGGTGGTAGCAACAGTGACTTGAAGTCAGATTTGATTCGACGCCTAACTGCGACATAGAGGCGCCTCCTGTCTAAAGTAGGTAAATCCCTTGATCGCAAAGCCATGTTGAAAGCCAAGGAGAAGCTGATCAAGACATTGAAGGCACCGATCAGCAAAACACCAAAAATACCCAGCCAGAAGCCAGACATCATGAATGTCTTCCAACCAAGAGCTGTCGCAGCTGCTGCAAACTGTCCAGCAGAAAGCGTGATGTGACGAATTTCCATGCCAATCCCCAGGAAACCTAAAAAGGTTGGGCCGTAGATCAGCAAAAAGCCCAAGGAAACGTTGGCAGTAACAACTGAAATATTGTCTCTCCACCACTGACCCCATCTTGCCGCACGAATCTCACCAAACACCATGGTGATTCTGCGGTTGTAACGAATCACATCCTGAATACGATGCAATACAAACCAGTTATCAATCAAACCAGCAATCACACTGGAGAGCCATAAAAGCACACCTGTGAAAGCAGCAAATAAGAATGCAGCACTGAATGGCGAAACCGTATTAAAAATATGAGTAGCCTTGCTTGGGCTCATGGTTGGGTGACCTAACAACAAGATGATGGCGACTTGAATAACAATCACCACAGGAACAACCATG
>JAGVCB010000050.1 GCA_020059445.1 Polynucleobacter sp.
CTCTTGATTCAAGAGTTAGATAAAGTTCATAAAGATACAAAAAAGCTTGCAAATATCTTTATGGACATTCCTGATGAGCGACGTCATAAACTTCGTAAACGATTAAAGCATCTCAGATATACCTTAGAGTTTTTTGCTGACATCTGTGATCGGGGTAAGTATAAGAGCTACCTCAACAGTTTGGCCAAGGTCTTGGATGCTCTTGGGAACTATAACGATATTTGCGTTGCAATTGAAAAATCACAAGACCGTTTATCAATAGATAAGAACATACTATTTGCAATGGGTTGGCTAAAGTCTGAAAAAACTCGTTCTTGTCTTGACTGTGCAAATGCTGTTAAAACATTCAGCCTTGTTAAGAAAATTTGGTAATTATGAAAAAAGATCATTTTAATCAGGTATTCTTCGTGAAATTATTGGGAGATTGTCATGTCTAAAACATTTGTAAACCGCATCACCTTGAGTGGTAACCAATCTGTTGAGTCTTTAAATCTAGAAATTAACAATCGTTTTATCGCTGATGAGAGAGAGAACGGTCCTGGTGATAATTTTTCGGTGTACAGGGTTTTCTATGGTTTATCAACCACAGAAGCAAAAAAAGTGAATCGTGAAGACAGCATCAAAGAGGTATGGTACTCGGATGACTCAGAATGGGAACACCCATCTACTGGATTTACAATCTTCAGTTCACCTGAGAAGTTGGATGATCTACAAAATCATATTTTGACTTTTGCGTCTTCCCTAGATGAAAAAGTGATTGTTTGTAATCAAGCTTACAACCTACCTATCAGTAAATGTTCTGTCAGATACATTGTTTTGGATGGTAAAAAAATTGTTGAATTTAAAGCATCAGCAAAAATTGATTTGCCCAAAGATCACACTGAAGAAACTGATCGAATGATTGATTTTGTTCGCGAAGAGGTGAAGCAAGAAGCTTTCAAAAAAATGATGAAAGATGTTTCTTGGGTTAAGAAATCAATGTATAAGTAATTTTATGGATTTAAATAGCCTTCCTTCAAGTGGTTTAATTTTTGGTTGGCTATTTGACTCGAATGGCAAGGGCAGTGAGCTTGCCATTCAGGGCCATGACCCATTAGAGTTATCCCCTGACGGTTATGCATGGTTGCACTTGAACTATGCCAACACCCAAGTTCAGACTTGGTTAAAGTCAAACGATCAATTCCCAGAAGACATTGTTGAAATTCTTCAAGAAGATGTTGGGCGGGTAAGACAAAAAATGTTTTGTAGAGCTGATGGTGCTCACTTGATATTTTTCAATGATTTTCAAAAAGAATTTAGTCAAAGAAATTCTGAGGAAATTGTCACGCTCTGGATTATTTGTATTGATAATGTCCTCATTTCTCTACGACCTCATCCGGTTGAAGCGCCGGATGTTCTCAAGCATTCGGTGGCTCTAGGAAAAATCAAGCCTCAAAATATTGGCGATCTGTACCATCATTTGCTGGAAATTCGTGAAGATGCCCTTCATGAGCAAGTCAATCTTCTCATGGATAAGATGGATCAGTTAGAGGAAATCATCATTCGTGGCGACACACTTCCGGAGCATGAAACCTTGGGGCGCATCAGAATTCAGTGTAATCGCATGCGAAGATACTTTTTTCCTGAAGGTATTGCAATTAGCCACATGATTCGTAACAGACCACCTTGGATGACAGATGATAATTTTCAGGAGATCTCTGAGCATTCGGAAAAATTATCAGTTTTGATTCAGGATCTTGACCACTTATATGAACGAGCAAAGGTGTTGCAAGACGAACAATCTGCTCATGTTGCTCAATTCAATGCCAACAATTTACAAGTGCTGTCCACCATGACTGTGATTTTTTTGCCGATGACTTTGATCACTGGCATCATGGGGATGAACATGGGTGACTTGCTCGGCCTCGAATCCTCGTTTTATGAAGTCATATTCTTGATGATTTTGGCGGGTATCTTCATGTTTAGCTATTTGAAAATTAAGAGGATTATGTAGAAAAGCTGTATTTTTCATCATAAAAGAGCTATTTCATTCAAATGAAATAATTTTCATTAATCATTGAACCCACTTGTTGTCATGAAGAGGTGTCGCGATGAATGAATTTGATGATTTGCTTGTCAATCCAACTGGTAAAAAGTCTTTGACTGAGTTGGCAAGTCCTCAACGAAGAAACATTCTTATTTCTTCAGCAATAGCGGCATTGTTTTCACAAAATACAATTGCAGCCACCGAAAAGACACATTCAAAACTATTCTCATTTGATTCAGTGCCCTACAGCAGAGCCAATGATGATATTCAATTGCCAACTGGTTATAGCTGGTCGGTCGTAGCTGCTTGGGGTGACTCAATCAACGGCAGTACCAAAAAGATATCTCCAGATGTGTCAGATAGCGCTGGAGAACAAGAACTACAGTTTGGTATGCACCATGACGGTTGTGCTTACTTTCCTATAACAGTCAATAATTCTGGTTCTATCAAAGGTATTTGGGCTACTAATCATGAATATGCTGATGATGGTCTTTTGCACTCTGATGGAATGGCAACCTGGACAGCGGATAAAGTTAGAAAATCCCAAGCAGCGCACGGCGTAACGATTGCGGTTATAGAAAAATCTGCTAGTGGAGATTGGTCTGTTGTTGCTGACAAAAAATCAAGAAGAGTCACAGCCAATACTCCTTGCCGTATCAGTGGACCGGCTGCTGGAAGTGCGTATATGAAAACGACCGCAGATCCAAAGGGTCGGGAGATTCTGGGTACTTTGAATAATTGCTCTAATGGGGTGACACCATGGGGTACCTATTTAACCTGTGAGGAAAACTTTAATGGTTATTTTGTTAAATCTGACAAGCCTAATTTGACTGAGGCAAGGGTAGGAGTGAATGCCAAAGGCTTTGGTTACAGATGGCATGAATTTGATGAGAGATTCAATCTTGATAAGCATCCTAATGAAATCAATCGCTTTGGTTGGATTGTCGAAATTGATCCGCAAAATCCGGAAGCTAAACCCATTAAAAGAACAGCTCTTGGTCGCTTTAAGCACGAGGGTGCGATGGTCACTGTTGCACAAAATAAGAAAGTCGTTGTTTACATGGGCGACGATCAAAAAAGTGAATATGTTTATAAATTTGTTTCTAAGAGAGTTTTTAACTCATCAACACCAGAAGCTAATTTGAACTTATTGGACGAAGGTACACTGTTTGTTGCTCGATATGATGCAGATGGGCTCGGACGTTGGATAGCTCTTGAACATAATCGTAATGGCTTAACTCCTGCGAATGGCTTCCCTGATCAGGCTTATATTGTTATCAATGCAAGATTGGCGGCGGACTTTGTTGGGGCTACTCCCATGGATCGTCCTGAATGGATCGCCGTTCATCCGCAAACCAAAGATGTCTATGTGACTTTGACCAACAACACCAATCGAGGTACCAAGGTCAATTTAAATGCGGCTAACCCTCGAGTATCGAATTCTATGGGGCATATTGTCCGTTGGACTGAAGCTAGTGGTGATAACTCTGGGACTGTGTTTAAGTGGGAGATTTATACACTTGCAGGTGATCCACACAGCACAAAGCCGCATTTAAGAGGCAATGTCATTGGCGACACTTTTGGTTCGCCAGATGGATTGTGGTTTGATAAGAGAGGTATTTTGTGGACCCAAACAGATATTTCAACATCTGCTTTAGGTAAAGGTGATTACGCACAAATACCTAACAATGCCATGTATGCCTCAGATCCTCAAACTCGAGAATTCAGAAGATTTTTAATTGGCCCTAAGGGTTGTGAAATCACCGGTGTTGATATGACACCTGATATGAAAACAATGTTCATTAATATTCAACATCCTGGAGAATCTCCTGCTGGGAGATCAGATCCCAAGAATCCTAAGGCTATTTCAAGTTGGCCTGATAAGGATCAATTTACCAGACCAAGATCAGCCACCATTGCTATTTGGCGTTCAGATGGTAAGAAGGTTGGTGAATAGCCAAATCAATCATTGATTGAGTCTAATTGTTTCTTAATACTGTAACAATTGAGTGAGATATTCTCGTCATGATTTCAAAAATTGCACCTTTGATTGATCTTTATGAGCTAAAGGGTCAGCTTCAGTACCATGGCGAAGCAGTGACACAAATAGAGCATGCC
>JAGVCB010000180.1 GCA_020059445.1 Polynucleobacter sp.
CCCACCAACTTTTGCCAAAAGACGATGAAATTTCATGTGTATGGCATTCAAGGTATCCATGTCATAGAGTCCTCGACCAATGCCAGATTGGTTAGTGGCAACTGCTATGTGATAGCCCGCTTGATTCAGTTTTGCAATCGCTTCTAGGCTGCCCGGTATTGGCTCCCATTCGTCTGGTGACTTTATGTAGTGATCGCTGTCATGGTTAATGACACCGTCTCTGTCTAAGATCACCAGTTTCGAATGGTTTGGCTTTTGCGGCATATTAGCTGGCTAATTTGCCAATGTCGGCGACTTGATTCATGAGCCCATGCATTTTTGCGAGCAAAGCCAGGCGGTTATCTCTTAGCTTGGTATCAGGATCCATCACCATGACATCATTGAAGAAGTTATCAACTTCGACTTTCAAGGTGGCAAATGCCTGAAGCGCTTCTGTGAATTGACCATTTTTAAAGGACTGATTCACCTGCGGCATGATTTGATCCAAAGCTTTTGCTAAAGACTTTTCTGCATCTAGGGCAAGCAAACTATTATCAACATTTGCTGGTATTGGGAAATCAACCTTCTTAAGGATGTTACCGATGCGCTTATTTGCAGCAGCCAAGGCTGTTGATTCGTCTAAAGCACTGAACAGTCTCACAGCTTTGAGTCTTTCAAGCACATCACCAAAGACAACGGGCAGTTGGCTGACAACAGATTCAACCTCATTGGTTGAATAATTCTTGCCATCCCACTGTTGGTCTTTTAAGTAGGCTCTTAGTCTATCTAAGATAAAGCCATGAATCACATCCACTGAAGAATTTTGATGAACTTCTTCTTGCGGGAACTGTTTCACTATTGCTTGAAGTACATCACGAATGTTCAGAGGCAATTTCTTCTCTAAAAGAATTCTGCAAATGCCAAGAGCATGACGACGCAAAGCAAATGGATCTTTTTCGCCAGTTGGAGCTAAACCAATGCCCCAGATACCCACAAGCGTTTCAAGCTTATCTGCAAGAGCCAAGATAGTGCCTGTATCGGTCACCGGTAAGGCATCTCCTGCAAATCTTGGGGCATAGTGCTCCATGCAGGCTGCAGCAACATCAGGATGCTCTTTGTCGTTCAACGCGTAATAACGACCCATGATGCCTTGAAGCTCTGGGAATTCACCCACCATGTCGGTCAACAAGTCAGCCTTGGCAATTTGCGCAGCGCGTACTGCAAGACTCACATCAATCGAGCTTTGATACTTCTTGAGTTCGTTACCAATCACTTCAGCAATTTTGGCAACTCTTTCAGTTCTTTCTAATTGAGTACCCAATTTGTTGTGATAAACCACCTTTGATAAAAGAGTGGTACGCTCGAACAAGGTTTTTTTGCGATCTTGCTCGTAAAAGAATTTTGCATCCGCTAAACGAGGTCTAACGACTCGCTCGTTACCAGAGATGATGGCTTCTGGGGTGGATGTTTCAATGTTAGACACAATCAAAAATTGGTTGACCAGCTTGCCGTTTTTATCGGTCATCGCAAAGTACTTTTGATTAGTCTGCATGGTCAGGATCAAGCATTCTTGAGGAACTTCCAAGAATTCTTTTTCAAACTCACAGGTGTAAACCACTGGCCACTCAACCAAGGAGCAAACCTCTTCTAATAAAGACTCAGGCATCAGCACTGAGTGACCATTTGAGGCTTTCAGCAATGACTCACGAATCTTTTCAAGGCGATGGTTGTAACTGGCGATCACTTTGCCAGAAGTTTCTAGCGTTTTAGCGTAGTCGTCAGCATGCTTGATAGTCAGGATACCATTTGATAAAAAGCGATGACCCAGGGTGGTGTTTTGGGCTTTCAAGCCCAAAGCTTCAATATTGATCAGCTCTGAGCCATGCATTGCGACCAAGCCATGAGCAGGTCGCACAAATTCAACGTCTTTGACTTGAGTTGTCCCTGGTGCGATTTGATAGCGCATCAATTTAGGAATTGGCAACTTGCTGATGGCTTGTTCTAAAGCCGCTTGTAATCCTGCAGCCAAGGTTTGACCAGTGACTTCAACATTCAAGTAGAAAGTTTCTGCCTTATCGCTGCCTTGCCTTTCTAATTGATCTAAGCTGATGTCAGTATGACCTAAAGCAGCAAGCTTTTTTAACAAAGGCGCTGTTGCTTTTCCATCAGCATCCAGTGCAATCGCTACTGGGAGTAACTTTTCTTTGACTTGTCGATTCGGTGCTTTTGCTAAAACATCTGATAAGTGAACAGCCAGTCTGCGTGGTGTGGCATAGCTGGTGGTCACACTTGATGAACCCAATAAACCTTGGGCATTTAGAGACTGCTCAATGTTTTCAGAGAAACTTTGGCCAAACTTTTTTAAAGCTTTAGGCGGAAGTTCTTCCGTGAATAATTCAATGATCAATGGAGTGCAGCTCATTTTGCACCTCTCGCTTGAATCATCGGTTGACACATTGGGAACCCTAGCTTTTCTCTGGATTCAAAGTAAGCCTGCGCCACGCTGCGAGATAAATTGCGGATGCGACCAATATAAGCCGCACGCTCGGTGACTGAAATTGCGCCACGAGCATCTAATAAGTTAAATGTGTGAGCTGCTTTTAAAACCATTTCGTAAGCGGGTAAGGCCAAAGGTATTTCCATCAAACGTTTGGCTTCGCTTTCATAATTGGTGAATTGTTGAAATAACAAATCTGCATTGGAGTATTCAAAGTTGTAAGTTGATTGTTCAACTTCATTCTGATGGTAGACATCGCCGTAGCTCACACCTTCGGTCCACACCAAGTCATAAACGTTTTCAACTTTTTGCAAATACATGGCCAAGCGCTCTAAGCCATAAGTGATTTCACCCAAAATTGGTTTGCAATCGATACCACCGACTTGTTGGAAATAAGTGAACTGAGTCACTTCCATGCCATTCAGCCAAACTTCCCAGCCGAGACCCCAGGCACCCAATGTTGGGTTTTCCCAATCATCTTCAACAAAACGAATGTCATTTTGTTTTAGATCCAATCCTAAAGCTTCTAAGCTACCAAGGTACAAATCTAAAATATTTTCAGGAGCTGGTTTCAAAACCACCTGGTATTGATAGTAGTGTTGTAAGCGATTGGGATTTTCACCATAGCGGCCATCTTTAGGGCGGCGTGAAGGTTGCACATATGCAGCCTTCCATGGCTCTGGACCAATGGCTCTTAAAAATGTCGCTGTGTGCGATGTGCCAGCGCCAACCTCAAGGTCGACTGGCTGAAGCAGGGCACAACCTTGTTGGTCCCAGTAATTTTGAAGAGTAAGAATAACTTGCTGAAAAGTAAGCATATGATAGGTTTCCTGAACCCAGTGATTTTACCTTTCTTGCGACCGTCTGACCTTATTTTTTGTTCTGATACCAGGCAAATGCTAGGAAAAGGGCACTGATGATCAAAATGGGTAAATCGCCTAACCAAACATAAGGTGTTTTACCTGAATAAGCTTGAACACTTGTTTTGAGGGTGGCCTGCTGAAATTTAGGCAGTTCATAAACAACCTGACCTTGAGAATTGATCACTGCCGTAACGCCTGTATTCGTTGCCCTAAGGGTCGGAATCCCGGTTTCTATGGATCTTAAACGAGCCAATCTGAGTTGTTGATCCGGAGCTTGACTCTCTCCAAACCAGGCCAGATTTGTGAGGTTGATCCATAAATTATGCTCAAGTGAAGAGATTCTTTGTCTTTTGGCGAGCTCATCACCAAAAACGTCTTCATAGCAAATCATGAGGCCAAGCGAAATTTGGTCTGTACCTTGATCAAGAATGTAAGGTATTTGAGTCATCGAGCCACGCTCAAAGTTACCGAGAGGTACTTTGAATAAATCGACGAACCATTGAAAGCCCCATGGTATGAATTCACCAAAAGGAACCAAGTGGTTTTTATCGTATTGATAAATCAAGTTGCCTTGATTCAAGCCAATGGCTGAATTGGTTGGTAGACCAGAATGACCCCTGCTCACCACGCCAAGAATCACATTCTTTTTGCCAGTATTTGGTTTGATGTCAGATATCAATTCTTGCGGCACAGTTTTAAGTTCAACAGGAAACGCTGTTTCTGGAGCAACCACCAAGTGACTATCGCTACTTTTGATGGCGTTGGTATAAAAGCTCACCTGTTGCTGGATATATTCCGGATCAAACTTCAGAGACTGCTGAAAATTACCTTGAATCAAAGTCACATCAATTGGTCTGCCGATGGGTTCGGTGAACGAAATCAATCCCAAAGCATGACTGCCTGAAATGATGGTGATTGAGGCAACAAATTTTGTGAACAGATTATGTTTGCCTTGGCTGAGGTATGCTGCCAAGCCAACGCAAAACCACGCACATGCCAAGCCGCCAAAAATGGTTGCCCAAGCAAAAAACGGACCATCTACTTGAGATTCAGCAAGGCCCGCCCAAGGGAAGCCCGTGAATAATTGGCCTCTGACCCACTCCATGATGGCCCAAGAGCTGGCAAGCCCAAGGACTCTTGCGGCTGACGAATGAAGTTGATGGACTAATTTAAAGGCGATCGCTGGAAATAATGCCAAATATGTTGATAGTGCAATCACTGCTAGAACAGAAATAGGAGCTGCAATTTGCCCAACCTCATGCAGGCTGACATAAATCCACCACAGTGCATTACAGAAGTAGCCTAAGCCAAAAAGCCAAGAATAAAGAAAGGCCTTCTTTTCTTTAAAAATAAAATGAATGTACAGGGCCAAGCCCAGAATTAAGAACCACCCGCCAAATGGCAACTCAATCAACCAAGCACAGATACTTCCTAGTAGGAAAAAAAGTAAGGCTTTAATCAATTTCTAATTTGGTGGCTAATAAAACGTGGACTTGTCTGGCGTCTGCTCGTTGAATCTCGAACAGGATATTGTCAATGGTGATGGATTCACTCTTGTGCGGGACTCTACCTAAATTCTTGAGGATGAAACCAGCAAGTGTGTCATTATCTTCATCCGCGAAGTTGGTTCCTAAGGCTTCATTGACTTGTTCTAGTTCAGTGATGCCGCGAATTCTAAATTTTGATTCACTGACATTAATGATATTGTCTTCAATATCATCTGTGTCATGTTCATCCTCAATGTCACCCACAATTTGTTCAAGCACGTCTTCAATGGTGACCAGACCTGCTACACCACCGTATTCATCAACAACAATGGCGATGTGATTGCGGTGCTCTCTGAAATCTTTTAAAAGCACACTCAAGCGTTTTGATTCAGGGATAAATACAGCAGGCCTTAACCAGTCACGTAACTGAAAATCTTCTTCTTGTGAGTGACGCAATAAATCTTTAGCAAGCAAAATGCCGATCACATTATCGCGATTATTTTCGTAAACAGGGAATCGTGAGTGAGCAGCTCTGATGACTTCTGCAATCGTGTCTTCAACTGATTCATTGATATCGATCCAGTCAATTTGAGCTCTCGGAATCAAGATATCTCTGGCTGAAAGTTCGCTGACCTGGAAGACGCCCTCAATCATTGATAAGGCATCTGCATCGATGAGGCCTTCGGCTTGAGCTTCTTTGAGAGTTTCGAGTAACTCGCGGCGCTGCTCTGATGGCGAGGAGGGGCTTGGCGTCAGTAGGGCACTGATGCGTTCTAAAAGACTTTTCGACTCGGGTTCAATTGTCATAATGAGTAAGAATAACTGATTTATTTAAATTCAGCAGTAAGGGTTTGCCTGTTTTAGGCTTTTTAGAATATTGACTTCTAGCTCTTCCATTGCTTCAGCCTCAATTTCGTCTTCATGATCAAAACCTTGGGCATGAAGAGTGCCGTGAATAATTAAATGGATTAAATGTTGTTCAATCGATTTTTTTTGAGCCAAGGCTTCTTTTTTAAGCACTGGTAAGCATATAACTAGGTCAGCATTCAGTGCATTGCTGACGGGATCAATATCGTAGGGGAATGTCAGGATGTTGGTGGCGTAGTCTTTGTGACGGTACGTGCTGTTTAGTTTTTTACTTTCCGCATTACCAACAAATCTCACTGTCATACTGGCGTCTTGTTGCAAGGCTTTTTTAATCCAGTTACCCACTTTTCTCTTTTTGATCAGTGGTGACCAAGTTTCTTCAAGAGATTCACTGGCGAACTGAATATCGAGAGTTAGCTTAAATGCAGAGGCCATTTTTTAATTCATTCCTGAATCATCAATTCGCCACGCAAAGAGTGGGGCATGGCTTCTGTGAATTTCACGGGCATCAATTTACCGATTAATCGTTTGGCTTGATCTGAGCCAGCATTGATTAAAGCAACCCGACCATTTTCTGTGCGGCATTGCAGATGAATACCATCACGTGCCATGCTTTCAACCATGGCAAGCTCAGTTTTACCCACCATGCTTTGGTTGATTTCTAAAACATGCTGATCGATTTGGGACACCAATCTTTTGAGGCGGTCATTTTTAACGGCTAATGGAACATCATCCACTAAATTAGCTGCAGGGGTTCCAGGTCTCTCGCTATAAGTAAAGCAATAGCTGTTATCAAATTTAACTTCTTTGACCAACTTCATGAGTTGCTCAAAATCTTCTTCTGTTTCACCTGGGAAACCAACGATAAAATCACTTGAAATGGCAATACCAGGGCGCACAGCCTTCATCTTTTTGATGATGCTTTTGTATTCCAAAATGGTGTAACCACGTTTCATATTGGCCAAGACTCTGTCTGAGCCGTGTTGAACCGGTAGATGCAGTTGACTCACAAGCTTGGGAATTTTTGCGTACGCATCAATCAGCCGTTGCGTGAATTCTTTAGGGTGACTGGTTGTGAAACGAAGACGTTCTACGCCTGGTATTTCTGCCACATACTCCAAAAGCATCGCAAAATCAGCAATCTCACTTGAGCCAGCGATGCTGCCTCGGTAGGCGTTCACATTCTGACCCAGCAGTTGAATTTCTTGAACACCTTGCTGTGCCAAACCAGCCACTTCAGTCAAGACATCCTCTAAGGGCCGAGAAACTTCTTCGCCCCTTGTGTAAGGAACCACGCAATAGCTGCAATATTTAGAGCAGCCTTCCATGATCGATACATAGGCCGCACCACCTTCAACTTTGGCAGGAGGCAAGTTATCAAATTTTTCAATTTCAGGAAAACTGATGTCTACCTGAGGTAAGCCGCTTGTGTGGCGTGCCTGGATCAGCTCTGGAAGTCTGTGCAAGGTTTGTGGACCAAAAACAATATCAACATAGGGGGCACGGTTAACAATGTGCTTACCTTCTTGGCTGGCAACGCAGCCACCGACGCCAATCATTAATTCCGGTCGTTTAAGTTTTAATTCGCGGAGTCGACCTAAATCAGAGAAAACTTTTTCTTGAGCTTTTTCGCGAACTGAACAAGTATTTAAAAGAATTAAATCAGCATCTTCAGGCGTATCAGTTTTTATCATGCCGTCATGATGGTGAAGTACGTCCGCCATCTTGTCAGAATCATATTCATTCATCTGACAGCCGAAAGTCTTGATATAAACTTTTTTCATTGTTTAGATGAACTGAAACGCAATGATTGCCACGATGGTTGGTGGCAAGGCTGCCAAAAATAACCAAAGGGCAGAAACACTGCCGTCAGGGAAATGTTCACGAAGAATCGACATACCTGCTGGATTTGGTGCATTAGCAATCACGGTCAAGCCACCGCCAGTGATCGCGCCAGCAACCAATGCGTATTTGAACTCTTCGCTGGTACCTTCCACCAATGAGCCTAAGTAAGTAAGGGCGGCGTTGTCAGTGATGGCAGTCAATGCAGTTGCACCGTAGTAAACAAGAGTGCTGCTCATATTTTCCAAAATCGGTTGGAGCCACCATTGCTGCATACCGCCAAGCACCACCAAACCAGCCAAGAAGAATGCAACCATCAACGCTTCTTTAAGTAATAGTGGGTTTTGATACTTCACGTATGCGTGTGTGTAACCCATGAAGAAAAGTAGAAGACCCATGAACACCACTGGATGGTGAGCAAACACAACAATTCCTGCTAAAAATAGGAGGTGAACAGCAACGACAAAAAGAGGAATCACATCGTTTTGATGATTGTTATTTGCCTTTGGCAAATCTTTTCGAACCAATAGTGTCACCAGTGTGGCGTTAATCACCACTGCTAAAGCTGCTTTCATACCAAATGTTTGAAAAACATAAGCGCTATCCCAACCCCAAGCACTCGCAACCATCAAGATTGGAGGTGCTGCAAAACTTGTTAATGCGCCACCAATTGAGATGTTGACGAACAACACACCAATCGTTAAGTACATTAATTTGGCATTTGATGTTTGGCTAAAGACTTTCTTCTTTAAAAGAAGTGCTGCCAGAGTCATCGCGGCTGGCTCAGTGATGAATGAACCAAGCAATGGCACCATGGCGAGTGTCACAAAATAACTGGTGGTAACGTTGTTGATGCGGAATAGCTTGCTCAGCAAACCAGACACCAAACGAACTAATTCTGAAGCAAAGTGCAGCACAGGACGACTGGCCGCCACAACCATGATGGCAAATACAAACAAAGGCTCTGTGTAGTTTCTGCTTTCTAAGTACTCAACAGATGGTTGGTACCCGCCGGCAGCAAAAGCCATGAACACAATTAGGATCATTGCCCAAAAACCGAAAACAGCCTCAACTTCGCCAAGTAAATGCCATAGGCCAGAGTGATTGGGTTGCTTATGAGCTAAATGCTCAAAGAATGATGATGAGAATGTGTGTAATACCGCAATACCAAAAAGCGTTGTGGCAATAATTTGTAATGTTGTTGGGTTCATGAAGAGCCTTGAATGTTCAAATCGTTATAGGTTCTATTGTAAGCCACTGAAAACACGGAAAATCCACTTATCAAGTAGGTAAATAACAGTGACGCAGGGATTGCAGGTTTTGAGGCTGCCTGGGTATTTGTGGGGTTTTGTTGCTGAAAATGAAGCCTTGGGGCTTTTTCAATCAAACTCGCACTCATCAATGGATGTTACGAGAGGGGGAAATTGGTGGCGAATCAGGGATTCGAACCCCGGACCTGCGGATTATGATTCCGTCGCTCTAACCGGCTGAGCTAATTCGCCAAAGACCGAAAGTATAGCTTATTTTGCCAATTTCACCTAGTTAGGGGGCTCTTGGCCTTAAATTGGCTCTTACGATGTTTCAGCCAATGGCAAATTGATCAATAGGTTTTGTGGCTTGAACTTTAGACACTTATCAATGTCATTGGCCATCGCTAGGTAGATGGGCTTGCCAGCTATCTCTGGCAGCATGCGGCCTTTGTCAATGAAGTCTAATTTAAATAGGCACAAGACTTGTGCCAATTTTGAGTTATCCACTGTTTCGCCGTTGTAAAGGGCGTTCAAAATTTCTGTGGCGTTCACATCTAGACCAATGTGCCAAGACCACTTGGAATCTGTTATCTGACCTTGAGGAGTGATGGTCACTTTTGTCCCGTGGAAGTGGAAGATCCACTTTTCAAGAAGTCTGCTGAGTGCTGCAGCACCATCCTGGTCATAGTTGAGTTGCAGTACAAAGTCATGCGCCTCATCACGCTCCCAGTAGTCATCGGCGTTGTCTTTGATCAAAACATCTAGATCAATGCTTCTGAGTGGTGCTGAGTTTTGTTTGAGTAATTCACCAATGCTGCCAAAGCCGCCAGTTTCTGCAAATTTTTCAACTGTGATTTGATCAGCTGACATGATGTGACCATCTTCGAGGATGGTGATTTTTTGCATTCTGAATAAAAGCTCTGCAGCTCTTGCTTCGATTGCGCTTGGATTTTCACCCAAGAGGTGTTGACAAAGTATTTGTGTCAATTGATCAACGAAGAGCGGTGGAACATCAACGCCATCGCCTTGAAACAATCCCAAGTAAAAATTCTCTAATGTGGGTGCTTGAACCAATTTGTCTCTGAAGCGCAACCAGATTTCGTAGTTGACCTGGATATCAGGATCTTGCATCTTTTTAATTTCAGCAGGATCGATTGTTGCTCTTGGATTGTCTGTGAGTAACTGGTGAATTTTTTGTTCTTGCGCGCAAGACTCTGGAATGAGAGCAAGTTCTGGTCTTCTTAAATAAGATCTTAAAAAATCATCAGTGATGATCAGTTGTCGATCTTGATTGACAGATAAAAACTGGTAATTGCTGTTAGGCCAAAATTTGCGCATGATGTCTCGTTAGAATATTTTTGCTATTGTGCAATGAAAATGAAATTGGTCTCATAGACCGCTTCATTTTTAGGGTTAATGACAGATTTATTTTTTGACTTTATGACTTTCTTTTCTTTTCGTATTGATGCATCTTGTGGGCATATATCCAGGCGATGGCCAAATAAATCAAGAGTGATCCTTGTGCGCCCCACCAGTAAGTGAAGTTCCAGCCGAAGAAAGTAAATCTCAATGGCTCTGGAGCAAGACCGACTAATAGGGTTGTCAAAAACCAAATACTCAATAGGATGGCAATCAAGCGTTTATTTTTAGACCATGTTTTCATGGTGTGCCCACAGGAAGATAAACACGCATACATGTACCGTATTTGAGCGGAGATTCTTGGTAGATGTTTTCCAGAATCTCTAGTTTGCCGCCATGCTGAGTGGCGATCTCTTTCACGATGGCTAAACCCAAACCACTGCCCTCAATGTCGCTTCCAAGAACTCGGTAGAAGCGCTCTAAAACTCGTTGTCTTTCTTCGGGTGGAATGCCTGGTCCGGTATCTTTTACTTCAACAATCAGTAGACCTGGTTGGTTGGCGTGCCTCACATCAACGGTCACGGTGCCATTGGGTGGGGTGTATTTGATGGCGTTATCGAGCAAGTTATTGAACAGCTCTTTCAGCATCACTGGATTGCCATACATTTTGTAGGATTGTTGATTGGATTGATAACCCAAATCAATGTTCTTTTCCCAGGCAGCAGATAACCAATTTTTAGTTGCATCAGCAGCTGATTGCGATAAATCAATCAAAATCTTCTCGCTGAGCTTGTTGGTGTTTTCCATTCTGGCCAGCGAGAGTAATTGTTGAACTAAGCGAGTGGCTCGCGTCGAGCTATCAGCGATTTGTTCTAAAGATCGTTGTAGCTCTTCAGGACTATTTTCTCTTTGAGCTAATTCTGCCTGCATGCGCAGACCTGCCAGCGGTGTTTTTAATTGATGAGCAGCATCAGCAATGAATCGTTTCTGTGATTGAACAGAATCTTCAAGCTGATACAAAACGTCATTGAAACTAGAAATCAAGGGCATGATTTCTTGTGGAGCGGCACGCTCTTCAATCGGGCTTGTGTCATCCACCAAGCGGTTTCTGATTCTGTTTTGTAGGGCATTCAGTGGAGCAAGACCTCTACTTAAACCAAACCAAACCAAAACTACCACAATCGGTAAAATAATGAATTGCGGCAAAATCACACCTTTGATGATTTCATTGGCAAGCTGCGATCGTTTTTCTAAAGTCTCAGCAACTTGGACCATCACAGAGCTTGGACCGGTCGACGTTGAGAGTATGACCAAGGTTGCGGCAATCCGCACTTCATTACCAGCAATTCGGCTGTCACGGTAAGTGATGGTGCCCACCTGTATTGGATCGTCATCAGCTGGTAAAGATAAATCTTTATCGCCCGCAATTAATTCTCCACGCGGGCCAATGACTTGAAAATAAATTGTATCGTTTTCATCAGCGCGCAGAATTTGTCGG
Source organism: Polynucleobacter sp. (assembly GCA_020059445.1). Classification (GTDB taxonomy): domain Bacteria; phylum Pseudomonadota; class Gammaproteobacteria; order Burkholderiales; family Burkholderiaceae; genus Polynucleobacter. The sequence goes on from JAGVCB010000180.1 coordinate 11,643, forward strand.
GCTGACATTGGCAAAGTCAGTGATATCTCATCATCGACTGCTTTGATTTGTTGAGAGATGGCTTGAACACTGTTTTCAAGACTACGATCAAATGGAGCAGTTGCAATTGATTGCGCAACCAAATAGGTCACAGCAATACTCATAGGCCATAACAATAAAAGCGGTGCCAACATCCAATCTAAGATTTCTCCAAACAGTGACCTTGGACCTTTGTTGGCATGCTTTAAGCCATAAGACTCCGGCGGTAAGAGTCGTTGAAGTTCCGCATCAATGGCGGGGCGGACATCAGCCATCTTAAATATTAAGTTTCAGATACTTTTGGAGCTTCAGGGGGTGTTTGAAATTTTTCTAAGCAGTAACCTAGGCCCCTGATTGTTGCAATACGAATGCCGCCAATTTCAATTTTCTTGCGAAGGCGATGCACGTAGACTTCGATGGCGTTGTTACTGACTTCTTCACCCCACTCGCACAAATGATCAACCAATTGATCTTTAGACACGAGACGACCCACTCTTTTTAACAACACCTCTAGAAGTCCTAACTCTCTTGCAGATAGTTCGAGCATTTTTTCATCGATATAGGCCACGCGACCCACTTGGTCGAACTGTAATGGACCGTGTTTCACAACTGTTGGTCCGCCACCTGTGCCTCGACGCGTTAAAGCTCGCACACGGGCTTCTAGTTCGGACAAGGCAAAGGGCTTGGCCATGTAATCATCGGCACCCGCGTCCAAACCTCTGACGCGTTCTTCGGTGGAGTCAGCAGCGGTCAATATAAGCACAGGGAGCATGGAGTTTCTAGAGCGCAGGCGCTTGAGTACCTCAAGACCAGTCATTTTGGGCAGGCCCAAATCCAGGATCAGTAAGTCAAAAGCTTGGGCGGAGAGGGCCAGGTCGGCAGATTGCCCATCTTTAACGTGGTCAACAGCATAACCAGACTGTCTCAAGGACCTGGTCAATCCATCGGCTAATACGCTATCGTCTTCTGCAATCAGTATTCTCATACAGCCCAATCAGCAAAATCTTGCTCGTTTATAAGTATTGTCTGACATTAGGCAGCAATAAACTAGTTTCTAGTGCATATTCTAGCTAGGTATTAAAAAAATCCTTGCATAGAGTACTGTTTTTATATACAGTAATTACTGTAAATTGATCATGTGTAGACAAAATACACCTAATTTTAGATAAGGACGACCATGGAAGACCAAAAAAAGAAATCTGGATCAGGCCCCGCTGATATTGAGGGAATGAGCTCTGATAAGCAAAAGGCCCTCAATGCAGCACTTGCTCAGATTGAAAAACAGTTTGGTAAGGGCTCCATCATGCGTCTTGGTGACAGTGATATTGGCCAAGATATCCAAGTTGTATCAACAGGCTCTTTAGGTTTAGATATTGCCTTGGGCGTTGGTGGCTTGGCTAGAGGTCGTGTGATTGAGATTTACGGCCCAGAGTCTTCAGGTAAAACAACTTTAACCTTGCACGCAGTGGCAGAAATGCAAAAGTTAGGTGGTACATGTGCGTTCATTGATGCTGAGCATGCATTGGATGTGCAGTACGCCGCTAAATTGGGTGTGGATGTCAATAACTTATTAATTTCTCAACCGGACACTGGTGAGCAAGCATTAGAAATCGCTGATGCCTTGGTTCGTTCAGGTTCGATTGATTTAATCGTGATTGACTCAGTGGCTGCCTTGGTACCTCGTGCAGAAATTGAAGGCGACATGGGTGATTCTTTGCCTGGTTTGCAAGCTCGTTTGATGAGTCAGGCTTTGCGCAAACTAACAGGAACGATCAAACGCACAAATTCAATGGTGATCTTCATTAACCAAATTCGTATGAAGATTGGTGTGATGTTTGGTTCACCTGAAACAACCACAGGCGGTAATGCTTTGAAGTTTTATGCCTCTATGCGTTTAGATATTCGCCGTATTGGTAGCATTAAAAAGGGCGATGACATTGTTGGTAATGAAACACGTGTAAAGGTTGTGAAAAACAAAGTATCTCCACCATTCCGAGAGGCTATCTTTGACATCATGTATGGAGAAGGTATTTCTAGACAGGGTGAAATCATTGACCTAGGTGTTGAATGCGATATCGTTGAGAAGTCAGGTGCTTGGTACAGCTATAACGGTGAGCGTGTAGGACAGGGTAAAGACAACGCACGCGAGTTCTTAAAAGAGAATCCTGAGATTGCTAAAGAAATTGAAGCAAGGGTTCGTGAAAAATTAGGCGTTAACACTGGTAGTGTGATCAGCCCTAAAGAAGAAGCGGATGCCTAAACAGCAAGCCCCAAGTTTGATGGGGCGAGCTCTTCGGTATTTATCAAGAAGAGAGCATAGTCGCCAAGAGCTTCGCAAGAAGCTCTTGCCTTATGCAGAATCTGATATTGAGTTGGATGAACTCATGACAAAGCTTGAGGTGCAGTCTTGGTTATCGGACGAGCGTTTTGCTGAGAGCTTGGTTCGTCGCAAATCTGAACGCTATGGCAGCTTGAAAATCGTTGAGGAATTAAAGCAGCAAGGCATTGAGGGCGACTCGTTATTCGAAATCAAAGAGCGACTCAAAGTTTCTGATGCGATGAGAGCCTGGGAGCTGTGGCAAAGAAAATTTGATTCAACGGTCACCAAAGACCCAAAAGAAAAATCCAAGCAAATGCGTTACTTGGTATCCAAAGGTTTTCCTTTGAGCGTGGTGACGAAGATTGTTACGGGGCGATTCTCACCATCTGAGGAAGAATCGCAATAATTTAAGCTGGTGTAGACTTTGTTGATGAGCTCACCTTCTACATCCAATCGCACCCTGATACACACCAGAGAGATCAAGACTCAAGCATTTCGTCGTGAGGACGGTTTGTGGGATGTTGAAGCCACCTTGCTTGATGTCAAAGATAAAGACTTTCATTTGGCCTCAGGCGTTAAGCCCAAGGGGCAGGCGATTCATCGCATGGTTTTGACTGTCACGATTGATACAAAATTCAATATTGTTGATGCTCATGCGAAAACACACGATGCGCCATACGATGAGCATTGCAAAACCATCGAACCTGACTATAAAAAACTCATTGGTCTAAATTTAGTGAATGGCTTTCGTGGTGCTGTGAAAGAGCGTTTGAGTGGCATTTCTGGTTGTTCTCACATGACAGAGCTTTGTTCTGTATTGCCCACTGTGGCAATTCAGGCGTTTGCAGGAGAAGTATTCAAGGTTGTGGATGAGGGATCTGGAACCATGCCGTTTCAGCTCAATCGATGCCATGCCCTAAGAACCGACGGTGAAACAGTCAAAAGGTATCACCGGGCTTGGTTTGGAGCCCCATTAACACCTGTGGATATGTCAAAAAAAGAGTCTTGATCCCTGAAAAAGCGATAATAGTGAGATTACTTAGTAAAAATAGTAAATAGACAGAGTTAAGTAAGCTAAAAACATTAATATTTCGAACTATTCAATAGGGAGCCTTAATGAAGATCCACGAGTACCAAGGCAAGGAAATCTTGCGCCAGTTCAACGTTCCAGTGCCAAATGGCATTTCAGCTCTAAGCGTTGATGAAGCTGTTGAGGCAGCTAAAAAACTGGGTGGCCCTGTTTGGGTTGTGAAAGCCCAAATTCATGCAGGTGGCCGCGGTAAAGGTGGTGGCGTTAAGGTTGCTAAAAGTCTTGATGAAGTGAAAACTTATGCAACTCAAATTTTAGGTATGCAGTTAAAGACTCACCAAACAGGTCCGGAAGGTCAAAAAGTTCGCCGTTTATTGGTTGAAGACGGTGCAGATATCAAAAAAGAATATTACGTAGGTATCTTGACTGATCGTGGCACACAATCAGTGGTAGTAATGGCGTCTAGCGAAGGCGGCATGGATATCGAAGAAGTTGCAGAGAAAACTCCTGAAAAAATCATCAAAGCTTTTGTGAACCCTTTGATTGGTTTAACGGATGCTGATGCAACTAAATTGGCGCAAGGTATTGGTGTGCCAGAGGCATCACAAGCAATGGCAAAGGAAGCTTTGCAAAACTTGTACAAAGTCTATATGGACACAGATGCATCATTGGTTGAAATCAATCCATTGATTCTGGAAGGCAACGGCAAGATCAAGGCTTTGGACGCTAAGTTCAACTTTGATTCAAATGCTTTATTCCGTCACCCAGAAATTGTTGCTTACCGCGACTTGGATGAAGAAGATCCCGCTGAAGTAGAAGCGTCTAAATTTGATTTGGCCTACATCTCACTAGACGGCAACATTGGTTGCTTGGTGAACGGTGCAGGTTTGGCGATGGCAACCATGGACACAATTAAGTTGTTTGGTGGTGAGCCAGCAAACTTCTTGGACGTTGGTGGTGGTGCAACGGCTGAAAAAGTAACCGAAGCATTCAAGATCATGTTGAAGAACAAAGATGTGAAAGCTATTTTGGTGAACATTTTCGGCGGCATCATGAAGTGTGACGTGATCGCCGATGGCGTGATCACAGCCTGTAAAGCGGTGAACTTGAACGTGCCTTTGGTGGTTCGTATGAAGGGTACGAACGAGGATCTCGGCAAAAAGATGTTGGCTGAGTCAGGTCTACCAATCATCAGTGCAGACACGATGGCTGAAGCAGCAACTAAAGCTGTTGCAGCGGTTAAATAAGCCACCGGCCACGAAAGGAATTTAAATGTCTATTCTTATTAACAAAAACACACGAGTCATTACTCAAGGTATCACTGGTAAAACAGGTCAGTTCCACACTGAAAAGTGTCAAGAGTACGCAAACGGCAAAGAATGCTTTGTTGCTGGCGTGAACCCTAAAAAAGCTGGTGAGAAAATTTTCAACATTCCTATTTATGCATCAGTGAAAGAAGCTGCTGCAGAAACAGGTGCAACTGTTTCAGTGATTTACGTACCACCAGCTGGTGCAGCTGCTGCAATCTGGGAAGCTGTTGAAGCAGATCTAGATTTGGCCATCTGTATCACAGAGGGTATTCCAGTCCGTGATATGTTAGAAGTTCGCAACAGAATGGCTGCCAAAGAAGCCAAAGGCGGCAAAAAGACGTTGTTGTTAGGACCAAACTGCCCAGGCTTGATCACTCCTGAAGAGATTAAGATTGGCATCATGCCTGGTCATATTCACCGCAAAGGTCGTATTGGTGTTGTGAGCCGTTCAGGTACTTTGACTTACGAAGCCGTTGCTCAGTTAACGGAAATCGGTCTTGGCCAATCTTCAGCCGTTGGTATTGGTGGTGACCCAATCAATGGTCTTAAGCACATTGATGTCATGAAGGCGTTCAATGACGATCCAGACACTGATGCAGTGATCATGATTGGTGAAATTGGTGGTCCTGATGAAGCTGAAGCAGCTCGTTGGTGCAAAGCCAATATGAAAAAACCAGTGGTAGGTTTCATTGCTGGTGTTACTGCTCCTGCGGGTAAGCGCATGGGCCATGCTGGTGCCTTGATTTCTGGCGGTGCTGACACAGCTGATGCTAAGTTGGCCATCATGGAAGAGTGTGGCTTCACAGTGACACGTAATCCATCAGAAATGGGCAAATTACTTAAGGCATTGTTGTAATATCCCTTTTACGGGTCAAAATTAACGGGAGCCTAGCTCCCGTTTTTTGTTTAGATAATAAAAATACGAGGTTGACATGGAATTTCTAGCGACGATTGATTGGGCCGTGATTGCTCAAATCATCATGATTGATATTTTGTTGGGTGGCGATAACGCGGTGGTGATCGCCTTGGCTTGTCGTAACTTGCATCCTAACCAAAGACGCAAAGGCATCATGTGGGGTACTGCAGGCGCGATCATCTTGCGTGTTGCCTTAGTGGCATTTGCAGTGACTTTGTTGCAAATCCCATTCTTGAAATTCACAGGCGGTATTTTGTTGTTGTGGATTGGCTATAAGTTGATGGTGCA
>JAGVCB010000203.1 GCA_020059445.1 Polynucleobacter sp.
AAAACCGCTCTGTTTGAGCGGTTTTTTTGGCTTGCTTATTGCTTGCTGATCAGAGACGCTCAAACACCACAGCAATACCTTGTCCACCACCGATACACATCGTTACCAACGCATACTTGCCGCCGGTGCGATGCAGTTCATAGATGGCCTTGGTTGCGATGAAAGCACCTGAACAACCCACTGGGTGACCCAATGCAATCGCACCACCGTTTGGATTGGTCTTAGTCATGTCAAGTTCCAAACCTTTTGATACCGCAATCGCTTGCGCTGCAAAAGCTTCGTTAGACTCAATCACGTCCATCTTGTCGATGGTTAAACCAGCACGCTTCAAAGCAATCTTAGATGCTGGGATTGGGCCTTCACCCATGATGTCATTTGGCACACCAGCCAATGCATAAGAAACCAAACGAGCCATTGGCTTTTGACCAGCTTTGGCTGCTGCATCAGCAGATGCCAAGACAAAGAATGCTGCGCCATCATTGATGCCTGATGCATTACCTGCAGTCACCGTACCGTCTTTTTTGAAAGCTGGCTTCATCTTGCCCAAGCTTTCCATGGTGGTGCTTGCTTTAACGTGTTCGTCTGTATCAAACACCACATCACCTTTGCGCGTTTGCATCGTGATTGGCGTGATTTGTGATTTGAAACGACCCTCTGCAATCGCAGCAGTCGCACGACGGTGAGACTCAACAGCAAATGCATCTTGCTCTTCACGGGTGATGTTCCATTTAGCTGCTAGATTTTCTGCCGTGATACCCATGTGACCAGCACCGAATGGATCGGTCAGTGTAGACACCATCAAGTCAATCATCTTTGTGTCACCCATGCGCGCACCAGTTCTCATGGCAGGTGCGCCATAAATACCGCGTGACATCACTTCAACACCACCACCAACACCATAATCGCAATCACCCAACATGATGGCTTGCGATGTTGTCACAATGCCTTGCAAGCCAGAACTGCACAAACGGTTCACGGCCATCGCCACTGAATCCATTGGTAAGCCTGCTTGAATTGCTGCTACACGGGCAACATATGGAAAACGTGTTTCTGTCGGAATACAGTTACCAACAGTCACATAGTTAATTTGTTTAGGATCAACTCCAGAGCGGTTCACCGCTTCTTTCATGACCGTACCAGCAAGTTCAGCGGGCTCCATGCTGCTCAATGAACCACCAAAACCACCAATTGCAGAACGAACTGCGCTAAGAACGACTACATCACGTGCCATCTGGAACTCCTTGAATACTTAAGTACTTATTATGAATAGAAAGACTAGTCTGTAGGGCTAATCTTACGAGTAACTGTCTAAAACAATCTATTAGGGAATACTAGGGGTAATCACCCATGAAATGCCCTAGATATATAGGTAAAAGGGCTAATTACAACTGTGCGATCAGGTCGTGACCTTGAGTTTGTAGCACTGTTGCTTTGACAAAATCGCCCACTTTGTATTTCTTAGAGATCTTGTCGGTTGGCAATAAATGGACCAAACCATCGATCTCAGGAGCATCAGACTGAGTACGACCAATGCCACCTTTTGAACTGACTGAATCCACCAAGACCTTGATGCGCTTACCCACTTTGGCTTGCAAGAGTTGGGTGGAGATTTCTTCTGCGACTTCCATGAATCTGGCTTGACGCTCGTTTCTGAGTTCATCAGGCAAGGCACCCGCTAACTCATTCGCCTTGGCTCCTTCGACCGGAGAGTAGGCAAAGCAACCCGCACGATCAATTTTGGCATCACGCATAAAGTCGAGCAAGTAACTGAACTCTTCTTCTGTTTCACCAGGGAAACCAGCAATGAAAGTGCTGCGAATGGTTAATTCTGGACATGCTTTGCGCCATGCTTGAATACGATCAAGATTTTTTTCACCACTCGCAGGTCGCTTCATGCGCTTTAATACATCCGGGTGTGCATGCTGCATCGGTATATCCAAATACGGTACAACACCACTGCCCTCATCGGCAAAATTTGCCATCAATGGCAAGATGTCATCCACGTGTGGATAAGGATAAACATAGTGCAAACGAACCCATGCACCATGCTGACGAGCTAATTTGCTTAGGGCCTCAACCATATCAAACAGTTTTGCTTTGACTGGGCGGCCATCCCAAAATCCAGTGCGGTATTGAACATCAACACCATAGGCACTCGTGTCTTGTGAGACCACCAATAATTCTTTAACGCCAGCTTCAAATAGGTGTTGCGCTTCCAATAAAACATCGCCAATGGGTCTTGAAACCAAATCACCACGCAAGCTTGGAATGATGCAGAACGTGCAGCGGTGATTACAACCTTCCGATATTTTTAAGTAGGCGTAATGCTTAGGCGTTAACTTGATACCAGCCTTTGGCACCAGGTCTGCAAATGGATCGTGCTTTTTAGGTAAATGCTGGTGCACCACCTCTAGAACTTCATCAGCCGCATGTGGGCCAGTCACTGCCAATACTTTTGGATGAACGGATGTCACCACATCAGAACCATCAGCGTTTTTCTTAGCGCCTAAACAACCGGTAACAATCACTTTGCCGTTTTCAGCAAGAGCTTCACCAATCGCGTCCAAGCTTTCTTGAACCGCTGAGTCAATGAAACCACAAGTATTAACAACGACCAGATCAGAGCCTGCATAGTCTTTAGCGATTTCATAGCCTTCAGCGCGCAATTGGGTGACGATGCGCTCAGCATCCACTAAGGCCTTAGGGCAACCTAAGGAAACAAAACCAATCTTGCCGCTCAATTATTTATCGCTCTTATCAGGGGGTGTGAAAGGAAAACCAGTGAATACGCTCGTTGGGTCTTTCATCTTTTCTTGCATTTGCGTGAAAAGATTTTTACTTTGCTCAACATAACTCCCCATCATTTGCTGCATCATGGGGTTTTGTACGTTCATGAACTGCGCCCAACTCTCAGGAGTGGCACCACCCTGTTTTGACTGCTCAGCAAACTGTGATTGCAGATCAATGAAGGATTGAATATTTTTTTCCAACATGCCACCCACCACACCTTGCATCGAGTGACCATAGAAACGAATCATTTGAGACAACATCGGTGTAGTGAACAAAGGCACACCACCTGCTTCTTCTTCCAAAATGATTTGTAACAAAATAGCTCTGGTCAAATCTTCTTCGGTCTTGGCATCCAAGACTTTGAATTCTTCATGAGCCAATACCAAGTTCTTCACATCCGATAAGGTGACGTAAGTACTTGTTTGGGTGTCATACAGACGACGATTAGGATACTTCTTAATCGTTCTGACACCAGCAGATTTGGCGGATTGTTTTTTAGTGACCATATTCAGTTATTAGGGCTTGATTAACAGTATTGTATGTGTAAATCAAGCCCGTCATTGTTGCGCTGCAATATACCTTTTTGTATATTGTTTAGCCCATGTGTAAACCGCCGTTCAATGAGAAGTCAGCACCAGTGGCAAAACCACCCTCATCTGAAGCAATCCAAGACACGATGGATGCAATCTCATCAGGGGTTCCAAGGCGTTTGACCGGGATGGTGTTGATGATTTTCTCAAGCACGTCCTCACGAATCGCCGTGACCATGTCTGTACCGATATAACCGGGAGAAACCGTGTTCACAGTCACGCCTTTGGAGGCAGTTTCTTGCGCCAGAGACATTGTGAAACCGTGGATACCAGCCTTGGCAGTTGCATAGTTCGATTGGCCAAACTGACCTTTTTGGCCGTTCACAGAAGAAATACTGATCACACGACCCCAACCTGCCTCAACCATGCCATCGATCACTTGCTTGGTCACGTTGAACAATGAGTTCAAGTTCGTGTCGATCACAGCGCGCCAGTCTTCTGGAGTCATCTTGCGGAACACGGTGTCACGAGTAATACCAGCGTTATTCACCAAGACGTCCACTTTGCCGAATTCAGCTTTTACTTTGGCGAATGCAGCAACGGTGCTATCCCAGTCACCCACATTGCCTTCAGAGGCTGTGAAATCAAAACCAAGCGCTTTTTGCTCAGCCAACCAACGATCTTTGCGAGGTGAATTAGGACCGCAACCTGCGATCACTTTGAAGCCATCTTTGGCTAAACGCTGACAAATAGCGGTACCAATACCACCCATGCCGCCTGTTACATACGCAATCTTCTGACTCATACCTACTCCCTTTTAATTCGATGCATCAATAAAACGATTAATCAATAGCCTTTTCTTTGACGTAAGAACCAGGCGCTTTTTCTAAAACTTTGTATGTCGTGTTGCCGTATTTCTTAGGCGCTGCTTTTTGTTTGCCACTCAATGGCTTTAACCAATCAGTCCAATCAGGCCACCAACTGCCAGCGATTTCTTTAGCGCCTTCAAACCACGCATCAGCTGTGGCTGGAGCTTTTGAGTTCGCCCAATAATTACGCTTCTTCTTCGCTGGTGGATTGATCACGCCAGCAATGTGTCCTGATGCACCCAAAACAAAATGCACTTTGGCGCCCTTCAAGAGCTTGACAGATTCATAAGCAGACCACCATGGCACGATGTGATCTTCGCGAGATGCATAGAGATAGACAGGACATTTGATTTTGCCAAGGTCAACTTTTTCGCCACAAATGGTTAGCTTGCCGGGAACCTTGAGTTCATTTTGCAAATACAAATGTCTCAAATACCAAGAGTACATAGCACCAGGCAAATTAGTGGAATCACCATTCCAATACAGCAAATCAAATGGCGGCGGCGAATTACCTTTTAAGTAGTTATCCACCACGTAGTTCCAAACCAAATCATTCGGGCGCAAGAATGAGAATGTGTTGGCGAGCTCTACGCCACGCAACATACCGCACTTACC
>JAGVCB010000139.1 GCA_020059445.1 Polynucleobacter sp.
CGCATTTACCTCATGACTTATTGGGCCGCGTTTCCAACAGAATCATCAATGAAGTTCGCGGCATCAATCGCGTGGTCTACGACATCAGCGGCAAACCACCTGCAACGATCGAGTGGGAATAACTGGGAATCATTTCCCTGATATTGGTATGAGGGTTCTCAGTCTCATTCCACCCATGACGCAATTAAATACGCCGTATCCATCGACGGCGTATATCACTGGTTTTCTTCGTTCACGTGGCATTGATGCTCATCAAGACGACTTAGCTCTGTCTTTGGTCTTAAGCTTCTTCTCCAAAAAAGGCTTGGCTGAAGTTCATCAAGCAGCCTTGGCCATACCTGAAGAAAATCGCAGTGCCACCATTAATTTCTTCTTAGATTACTTTGATGATTATCAAAGCAGCATAGAGCCCACCATCAAGTTCTTGCAAGGCGGTGACAACACCTTGAGTCAACGTATCAACAGTCGTTCTTTCTTACCCGAAGGCCCAAGGTTTCAAGCTTTGGATTCTTATGACGATGATGGCTCTGGAGATTCTCTTGCTTGGGCATTTGGTGCTTTGGGCGCTGAAGATCGAGCTCGCCATTTGGCCACGCTTTATTTGAATGATTTATCTGATGTATTGCGAGATGCCGTCGATGACCGGTTTGAGTTCGTGCGTTATGCAGAATCTTTGGCGGGTAGTCAACCAAGTTTTGAGCCATTGGCTAATGCCTTAAAAGCAACACCCACTTTGATGGATGAGCATCTACGATCTTTAACCATCGAACAAATTGAAAAGCACCAACCTAACTTGGTCTTACTTTCTGTGCCATTCCCGGGATCTGTTTATGCAGCCTTGAGAATTGCACAGGTGATCAAAGAGAAATACCCATCGATCAAAATCGCTTTGGGTGGTGGCTACGTCAACACCGAGTTACGTGAATTAAATGAACCAAGGGTGTTTGATTATGTTGATTTCATCACCTTGGATTCTGGTGAACGACCATTGCTGGCTTTGATTGAGCATTTGAATGGTCAGCGTGGCATCAATCGTTTGGTGAGAACCTTCATCAGGAATGAAACAGGGCAGGTGCAATACATCCAGTGGGCCGAACTTGATGTGCCGTTTGAAGAAGTTGGCACAGCCACTTGGGATGGTTTGCCTTTAGGGTCATATCTGTCACTCTTGGATATGCTCAACCCCATGCACCGTTTATGGAGTGATGGCCGTTGGAATAAGTTAACAGTGGCGCACGGATGCTATTGGAAAAAATGCAGTTTTTGCGATGTCAGCTTGGATTACATCTCTCGCTATGAAACAGCCTCAGCATCATTGCTGGTGGATCGCATCGAGCAAATCGTCGCTGAAACAGGGCAAACAGGTTTTCATTTTGTGGATGAGGCAGCGCCCCCAAAGATACTTAAAGCTTTGGCAGAGGAGTTGATTCGACGTCAGATGGTTATTTCTTGGTGGGGCAATATCAGATTTGAAAAAACCTTCACTCCTGAATTAGCCGAGTTGTTGGCACAAAGTGGATGTATTGCCATGTCTGGAGGTTTAGAAGTTGCCTCAGATCGTTTGTTAGCTTTGATGGAAAAAGGCGTGACTGTTGAACAAGTGGCACGTGTGACCAAGAGCTTCTCGGATGTCGGCATCTTGGTTCATGCTTATCTGATGTATGGCTTCCCAACGCAAACTGTTCAAGAAACAGTTGATTCATTGGAGTATGTGCGTCAGTTATTTGAAAACGGCTGTATTCAGAGCGGCTTTTTTCATCGATTTACTTGCACGGTACATTCACCGGTAGGGAAAAATCCAGGGGCTTATGGCATTGAGCTAATTCCATTGCCAGAGATTACCTTTGCCAAAAACGACATTGGTTTCATAGACCCAACTGGTGCGGATCATGATGCTTTAGGGCAGGGCTTAAAGAAAGCCATCTATAACTACATGCATGGCGTGGGCTTTGAAGCTGATATTAGAAGCTGGTTTGATTTAAAACAGCCAGTGCCTAAAAGTACTGTTTCAAGGCAATTTATTGCCAAAGCTTTACAACTGTGACCCACAGATATTCTTTACAATAAGCAATATTGCAAAACCTATAGGATTGAATGACTTACAGTGTTAAAGAGATCTTTTTGACGCTTCAGGGCGAAGGTGCTCACGCTGGGCGTGCGGCTGTTTTTTGCCGTTTCAGCGGATGTAATCTTTGGTCTGGTCGTGAGGAAGATCGCGCTACAGCAGTTTGTCAATTTTGCGACACGGATTTTGTGGGCACTGATGGTGAGGGTGGCGGCAAATTTGAATCTGCTGAGCTCTTAGCTACTGCCATTGATCAAATGTGGGGTTTGGGTGATCCGCATCATAAGTATGTTGTCTTTACAGGCGGCGAGCCTTCGCTCCAATTAGACGATGTATTGATCCAAGCACTTCATGCTCAAGGTTTTAAGATTGCCATTGAAACCAACGGCACGATCAGAGTCCCGGCTGGGATTGATTGGATTTGTGTCAGTCCAAAGCATGGAGCCGACTTACTTCAAGTGCAAGGCGATGAACTTAAATTGGTGATACCTCAAGCTGGACATGCAGGGCAGTTGCCTCAGTTATTGGCTCGTTTTGAAAAGATGTCTTTTAAGCACCATTTTTTACAAGCTTTGGATGGTCCAAATAAAGAAGCCAATACCGAATTAGCCATTAAAATCTGTCAGTCACGCCCTTTATGGCGTTTAAGCACTCAAACACACAAGTTATTAGGTATTCGCTAGGCAAGCGCGATCATGAATAAAAAAATAGAAATCACCCGCAAATTAGAGTTTGACGCTGGTCATCGCATCCCACACCATGATGGTCATTGCCGTCACATTCATGGTCATCGTTATGTGATTGAAGTCACGTTGATGGGCACAGTATTGAATCATCAAGGTCATGGTGATGACGGCATGGTTCTAGACTTTGGTGATATCAAGACAATCACCAATGAAGCGATTGTTCAACAATGGGATCATGCATTTTTGGTCGCTAAAGAAGATGTGGCGCTGGTTAATTTCCTGGCTACCATCCCTGGTCATAAAACGGTTGTTTTGAACTCTATCCCAACGGTTGAAAATTTGGCCCAAGAGGCCTTTGCCACTTTAGATCCAATTTTCAAAGACAGATTTGGCGGTCGCTTGAATCTCAGTCGTTTGCGTTTATACGAAACACCTAACTGCTGGGCTGATGTTCATGCCTAATGAGCTAGATGCAGAGTTCATGAAGATGGCTCTGATGCAAGCTCATCAAGCACGTGATGCTGGCGAGGTCCCAGTGGGTGCTGTTCTTGTGGCAAACCAGCAAGTCATTGCCACTGGTCATAATCAGCCGATCGGACATCATGATCCCAGCGCCCACGCTGAGATTGTGACGCTGAAGGCAGCTGGTGCTGCTTTGGGTAATTACAGATTGCCTGAAACCACTCTTTACGTTACCTTAGAACCTTGCATGATGTGTTGTGGTGCCATCATGCATGCCAGGGTGTCTCGTTTGGTTTATGGTGCATCGGATGCTAAAACCGGTTGTGTACACAGCGTCATGAAGCTCTTTGACAATACTCAGCTAAACCACCATACAATGGTTGAAGGTGGTGTATTGGCAGATGAATGTGCCCAAGTATTGAAAGACTTTTTTAAAGAACGTCGAGTTAAAAGTTAATTAACAAAAAATTAGTAAACATAGATCAGCAAAGATAAATTAATCAGCTTCATGAAACTACACCTCATCGCTCCTTCAGGCTCATTGCCAGACCCGCAGGTTTTGGCCAAGGGTGAGTCTTGGTTCAAAGATCAGGGCATTGAGGTTAAAAATCTTGCATGTGGTAACAGACAATTTCAAAGATTTGCCGGTACAGATCAAGAGCGTTTAGATGAAATCAATCAGCTAGTAAATCTTTCAGCTGATCATGTGGTCATGTCTTTGCGGGGTGGTTATGGCTTGAGCCGTTTGCTTGATCGAATTGATTGGCAGGGTATTGCTAAGCAAGTTAAACAAGGTTTAAAAATTGTCGGACATAGTGACTTCACGGCCTTTCATTTAGGATTATTTGCCAAGACTGGAGCTCCAAGTTTTGCTGGCCCGATGTTCAGCTATGACTTCTGTGGTGAAGTGTCTGATCAGACTTGGAAGCACTTTCAAGAAGCGATGACACAGGCAACGATTCAAGTTGAAGTGGTCAGTCCGCAAGTCATGTCGTCACCGATTGGCATCACAGCTTATGACAAAGCAGTTCTTTGGGGTGGCAATCTCACGATGTTGACCTCACTTCTTGGCACAGAGTTCTTTCCCTCCCATGAGCAAGTCAAGGGCGGCATTTTATTCATTGAAGATGTGAATGAGCATCCTTATAGAGTTGAACGTATGCTGCATCAACTGCTTGATGCGGGTTATTTAGCTAAGCAAAGAGCCGTATTAATAGGTGATATTTCATCCTATCGTTTGAGTGATGTTGATCGCGGTTATGACCTTCATACCGCCATTGAGTCAATCAGACAAAAATTGGGACCTAAAACCCCGATATTGACGGGCCTGGCATTTGGGCACTGTGCAGACAAGCTAACCCTCCCAGTAGGCCGTTATGCCAGCCTTTCAGCAACTTCAGACGCCTTTATTTTGCAGGCAAATTGCGCCTAATTCAGTTCTTGCAATAGATTCTCGGGTTGACTGCCCTTGATTGGTTAAAATAGTCAACTTTCGTGCTCACATACTTTTACAGGCAAATACCGTGCTTTCAGCAGCAAATATCACCATGCAGTTCGGGGCAAAGCCCTTATTCGAAAACATTTCAGTCAAATTCGGTGGCGGTAATCGCTATGGTTTGATTGGTGCAAACGGCTGTGGCAAGTCCACATTCATGAAGATCCTCGGTTCAGATCTTGAGCCTTCAGCTGGCAACGTCTCTTTAGAGCCTAATATTCGTTTGGGTAAGTTGCGCCAGGATCAGTTTGCCTATGAAGACAAGCGTGTTTTAGATGTGGTGATGATGGGCCATGAAGACATGTGGAACGCAGCTGCTGAGCGTGATGCACTTTATGCCAATCCAGATGCCACGGATGAAGATTACATGCGTGCCGCCGAATTAGAAACCAAGTTTGCAGAGTACGGTGGTTACACAGCAGAAGCCAGAGCAGGGGAGTTGCTGCTCGGTATTGGTATCCCAACAGAGCAACACAACGGCCCTATGAGCGAAGTGGCTCCTGGTTGGAAGTTGCGTGTGCTTTTGGCTCAGGCACTATTTTCTGATCCAGATGTTTTGTTGCTCGATGAGCCAACCAACAACTTGGACATTCACTCGATTCATTGGCTTGAAGATATTCTGAATGCTAGAAACAGCACGATGATCATCATTTCTCACGATCGTCACTTTTTGAA
>JAGVCB010000076.1 GCA_020059445.1 Polynucleobacter sp.
TGCGATTGGGCATTACTTCACGATGAGTGGCAAGAGTCCATTCAGTCATTTGATTTATCCAGTAGCCGGTCATGGTTACTTGGGCGTTCATGTCACCTTGGACATGGGTGGCCAAGTTCGATTCGGACCTGATATTGAATGGATCGATTCTGTTGACTATGCTTTTGATGATTCTCGTCGCCAACGTTTCATAGATGCAGTCGCTCGCTATTACCCAGCAGTACTTAACAAAGAAGTGAGCCCTTCGTACACCGGAATTCGTCCAAAAATCAGCGGCCCTCAAGATCCATCCGCTGACTTTTTGATTCAAACTGAGGCAGATCATGGTGTGCCTGGGTTGATTAATTTGCTTGGCATGGAATCTCCAGGACTCACTTCTTGCCTATCAATCGCTGATTTTGTGGCTAAATTGCAGCATTGATCATTTCACATTAAGAAATATTTATATTCATTAAAAGCTTCCAGCCAGGCTTAAAAACCTAAAAATCATCAAAAATGACCCAAAATCTCAATAGTTTGATACCCGTGATCGCCATCGATGGACCCACTGCCTCTGGTAAGGGAACCGTTGCTCAATTAATTGCTGAGCGCTTGGGTTATCACTATTTGGACAGTGGCGCTCTTTACCGATTGGTTGGACTTGCCAGTTTTAAGGTGGGTGTTTCAACGGCTTCTGAGGCCGAATTAATCCCTATTGCTGAAAATTTAAATGTTAATTTTCAAGGGGATAGGGTATTTCTTGAGGATGAGGATGTGACCGATCAAATTCGCCAAGAAGAAATGGGTAAGCGCGCTTCTGAGGTGGCTGTTCATACCGGTGTCAGAAATGCTTTGATTGCCAGACAGCGCGCTTTTCGGCAAAAACCTGGTTTGGTGGCTGATGGCAGAGACATGGCTAGTGTGATTTTCACGGATGCCATGACCAAAGTCTTTTTAACCGCCAGCGCTGAGGCGAGAGCTGAGAGACGCCATAAACAATTGATAGCTAAGGGCTTTTCTGCTAATATTCAAGTCCTTTTGCAGGATTTACGTGAACGGGATGCGCGCGATGCAAATCGCAGCAATTCGCCACTAAAAGCTGTTGAAGGGGCTCACCACCTCGACACCACGTCAATGACAATTGAAGAGGCGGTGAATCAAGTTCTGAAGTGGCATCAAGCTCATTAAAAAAAGCGCGACGCTACCAGGAAACCAAGGAGCCAGTCCTTGCCACGCGAGTACTGGTATGTGCAATCTAACCCGTCGAGTCTTTTGACGGCTTTATAGTGAAAACTCATGTCTGAATCTTTTGCAGCTCTATTTGAAGAATCCCTAGCCCGCTCTAATATGAAGGCTGGTCAAGTTATTTCCGCTGAAGTTGTGCGTATTGATCACAACTTCGTGGTGGTAAATGCCGGTTTGAAATCCGAAGCTTTTATCTCTGTTGAGGAATTCCTTAACGATCAAGGTGAAGTTGAAGTTCAACCAGGCGATTTCGTTTCTGTAGCGATTGACGCTTTAGAAAACGGTTACGGCGACACAGTGTTGTCACGTGACAAAGCGAAGCGTTTAGCTTCTTGGTTGAACCTAGAGAAGGCCTTGGAACAAGGCGAACTCGTTACTGGCGCTGTAACAGGCAAAGTAAAAGGTGGTTTGACTGTGATGGTGAATGGTATTCGTGCCTTCTTGCCAGGTTCTTTGTTGGATACGCGTCCTATCAAGGACACATCTCCATACGAAGGCAAAACAATGGAATTCAAAGTTATTAAGCTTGATCGCAAGCGTAATAACGTGGTGTTGTCTCGTCGCGCAGTGGTTGAGGCTAGCCAAGGTGAAGAGCGCGCTAAGTTGCTTCAAAATCTTAAAGAAGGTACTGTGGTTCAAGGTATCGTTAAGAACATCACTGACTACGGCGCGTTCGTGGATCTTGGTGGTGTTGACGGCTTGTTACACATCACTGACTTGGCATGGCGCCGTGTTCGTCACCCGAGCGAGATGTTGACTGTTGGTCAAGAAGTAACAGCAAAAATCCTTAAGTACGATCAAGATAAGAACCGCGTGTCATTGGGCATCAAGCAATTAGGCGATGATCCATGGGTTGGTATTGCACGCCGTTACCCACCAAACACACGTTTGTTCGGTAAGGTCACTAATTTGACTGACTACGGTTCATTCGTTGAAATCGAAACTGGTATCGAAGGTTTGGTACACGTTTCTGAAATGGATTGGACAAACAAGAACGTTGCGCCAAGCAAAGTTGTTCAGTTGGGCGTAGAAGTTGAAGTGATGGTTCTTGACATTGATGAAGACAAGCGTCGTATCAGCTTGGGTATGAAGCAATGTAAAGCAAACCCATGGGACGAATTTGCCCGTGCACACCAAAAAGGTGAGAAGCTAACTGGCGCGATCAAGTCAATCACTGACTTTGGCGTGTTCATTGGCTTGCCAGGTGGTATCGATGGTCTAGTTCACTTATCAGATTTGTCATGGCAAGAGACTGGCGAAGAAGCTGTTCGCAAGTACAAAAAAGGTGACGAAGTTGAGACAGTTGTTTTGGCTATCGACGTTGAAAAAGAGCGTATCTCATTGGGCATCAAACAGATGTCTGGCGACCCATTCAATAACTACACATCAACCAGCGACAAAGGCAGCATCGTTGACGGTACTGTGAAGAGTGTTGATGCTAAGGGTGCTGTGATCTTGTTGGCAGACGAAGTTGAAGGCTATTTGCGCGCTTCTGAAATCTCAACAGATCGCGTTGAAGATGCCCGTAACTTGCTAAAAGAAGGTGATGCTGTGAATGCAATGATCATCAATATTGACCGCAAGTCACGCAGTATCAATTTGTCAATCAAGGCTAAAGATAGCGCCGATCAGCAACAGACCATGAGTAAGTTGCAGAACGAAGCTAGTGCAGGTACCACGAATCTTGGTGCATTGCTAAAAGCTAAGATGGACAATCAAGGTAACTGATAGTTACTTTGGTGTAATGTAACGGAAAATCCCCGCTCTTTTTGAGGACGGGGATTCTCAAAACCAATAAAAAAGAATATTGTTGAGTTATGGACGATTTAGAACGCAGTGATTCATCCACAATCACCCGATCAGAATTGGTAGAGCGATTGGCTCAGGCATTCCCACAGCTATTGCCGCGGGATGTAGAGTTGGCCGTTAAAACATTGCTCGACACCATGTCACAAGCATTGGCTGAAGGCAAACGAATTGAGTTGCGTGGCTTTGGTAGCTTTGTGATGCACCACCGTCCACCACGTCAAGGAAGAAACCCTAAATCTGGTGAAGCTGTGATGGTTCCTGCTAAGCATGTGCCGCACTTCAAGCCAGGCAAAGAGTTGCGTGAGAGGGTTGATTTCCCTAAGAAAGACGACTCTAAAGAATGACCGCTTTTCTGAATGCCGCATTCAGAGCATTGCGGATCATTGGAAGAATCCTTATTTTCATATTTTTAGTATTGCTAGCACTTGGCAATACACATCAAGTTAATTTCCATTTAATTCCAGGTATCAATTGGGACGTTCCGTTGATACTTGTCTTATTCATCGCATTCATAACGGGTATCTTGCTGACCTTGCTCAGTGGTTTGACGATTCGCCGTTTACAACAAGATCGCAAATAAATCGTGTTGCAGATAGAAACCTGGTGGTTATTCGCTCTCCCAATTGTTTTTGCTTTGGGCTGGGTGGGTGCGCGCTGGGACATGCGTTTAGAAAAACGTGAAAATGAAATCGAGCGCTTGGCTCAGCAGAAATCAACTTTCAAAGGTTTGAATCTTTTGCTCAATGAGGAGCCAGACAAGGCCATTGATGCGCTCGTTCAAATTGCCCAGTTAGACCCTGAGACCACTGAATTACATTTTGCTTTGGGTAGTCTGTTCAGGAGGCGCGGTGAAACAGAGCGAGCTATTCGTGTCCATCAACATCTGGCCAACAGAGATGATCTGTCCTCAAGACACCGTGATCATGCTGCTTATGAATTAGGCCGCGACTTTTTAAGAGCTGGTTTGCTGGATCGTGCAGAGACCTCTTTGAATCGTGTCAGTCCTCAGAGTAAATTTGGTATTCCTGCTAAAGAAATTTATGAGCTGTATATTAATAATGCAAATAAAATATTTGGAAATAAAA
>JAGVCB010000060.1 GCA_020059445.1 Polynucleobacter sp.
GATTGGGCGCACCAAAGCAACTCGACAAGCAGCCTGAGCTGTGACACCCTGCGCTATCAAACTACCTGCATAAATTAACATGCGAGTTGATATACCCTCGTCTAAGCCATGGCCCTTTAAATTACGGGCGCGTTCAGCAATTCCTACTAATTTTCCAGCAACCTCAGAACTAACGCCGGTTTCATGAGCAACAATTTCTGTCTCAATGTCATGATCTGGATAATTAAAATCCAAAGCTCCGAAACGCTGCTTGGTCGATTGTTTTAGATCTTTCATCAAGCTTTGATAGCCCGGGTTATAGGAAATAACAATCTGAAAGTCTGGGTGAGCCTTTACTAGCTCTCCCTTTTTTTCAAGTGGTAATACTCGACGATTATCTGTGAGCGGATGAATGACCACAGTCGTGTCTTGTCTGGCTTCAACCACTTCATCCAAATAACAAATGGCGCCTGAACGAGCAGCCATTGCTAAAGGTCCATCTTGCCAACGTGTTCCATTAGCATCTAATAAAAAACGTCCAACCAAATCTGATGCAGTCATATCTTCATTACAAGCGACCGTGATCAATGGCTTATTCAATTTCCAAGCCATATACTCAACAAAACGAGTTTTGCCACAACCAGTCGGGCCCTTCAACATCATTGGCATGCGCACTGAATAAGCAGCTTCGTAAAGCTCAACCTCATCCGCTACTGGGCGGTAATAAGGTTCTTGTGATACGCGATAAGCGTCTAGGTTCTCACTCATGACTAACTCCACTGACTAAAGAATAAAGTGGCTTACTGGTATTGCGGTTCGCCACATTCCTCAACGAAGAGAAATGTGGCTTTGCAAACTCTTATACAGTTTTGCCGCGGAAAATAACCATTGATGCGCCTTGAGATTGCTTGAAGTTATCGTAGCCAATCAAACGAATATGATTATTTGGATTAGCTTTACGGCAAGCATCGCACTCGGCCAATACCTTATCCACATCAGTTTCACCAAACATCGGTAACTTCCACATATACCAATATGAGTCCATCAAGTACTGAGGTTCTGTGTGCTCAATCGCTGGGTTCAAACCCTTCTTCACCAAATACTCAACTTGCTTGCGAATTTCTTCTGTTGTCATCGCAGGCAAATATGAAAAAGTTTCAAACTTACGGCTAGCAGGATCAGAGAGACGGCTATGATAGTCTTGCATAGTCATGATATTTTTCCTTTAGATAATGTTCTATAAATAATTAATGAGTGTTGATTACTTGTGAGCAACGTCTAGTTTGTCAACAGTATCGAATTCAAATTTAATTTCTTTCCATGTTTCCATAGCGATCTTTAGTTCAGGTGAATTCTTAGCTGCATCCATAAGAACAGTCTTACCTTCTTTCTCCACAGCAACACCTTCATTACGAGCCTTGACGCAAGCCTCAAGAGCCACACGGTTGGCAGCAGCGCCGGCCGCATTACCCCATGGGTGACCCAATGTACCACCACCAAACTGCAATACTGAGTCATCACCAAAGATGTTCACAAGAGCTGGCATGTGCCATACGTGAATACCACCAGAAGCAACAGGAATAACACCTGGCATAGAACCAAAGTCTTGGTCGAAGAAAATACCACGGCTACGATCTTCTTTGATGAAGCTATCACGCATGATGTCAATCCAACCCAATGTTGAAGCACGATCGCCTTCAAGTTTTCCAACCACAGTACCTGAGTGCAAGTGATCACCACCTGATAAACGCAAGCACTTAGTTAGTACGCGGAAATGAATACCATGATGCGGGTTGCGGTCCAACACAGCGTGCATCGCACGGTGGATATGCAACAACATTCCGTTATCACGACACCAGTTAGCCAAGCCTGTATTTGCACAGAATCCACCTGTGAGGTAATCATGCATGATGATTGGCGAACCGATTTCTTTCGCATATTCAGCACGTTTGTACATTTCTTCTGGAGTTGGTGCTGTTACGTTAAGGTAGTGACCTTTGCGCTCACCTGTCTCACGTTCAGCTTTTTCAATCGCTTCTTGAACAAAGTCAAAACGCTGGCGCCAGCGCATGAATGGCTGACTGTTAACGTTTTCGTCGTCTTTTGTGAAATCAAGACCGCCACGCAAACATTCATAAACGGCACGACCATAGTTTTTGCCAGACAAACCTAATTTAGGCTTGATCGTACAACCCAATA
Source organism: Polynucleobacter sp. (assembly GCA_020059445.1). Classification (GTDB taxonomy): domain Bacteria; phylum Pseudomonadota; class Gammaproteobacteria; order Burkholderiales; family Burkholderiaceae; genus Polynucleobacter. The sequence continues at coordinate 2,179 of JAGVCB010000060.1, forward strand.
GAGGACGACCATATTTATTCATGATGTCGCGCTCTACCTGAATACCGTGTGGAGGACCACCACATGTCTTAACGTAAGCGATTGGGAAGCGGATATCTTCTAGACGAAGTGCGCGCAATGCTTTGAAACCAAATACGTTACCAACCAATGAAGTCAATACGTTAACAATTGAACCTTCTTCAAATAGATCGATTGGATAAGCCACAAACGCGTAAAAACATGTGTCATCGCCAGGTACGTCCTCAATGCTATAGGCACGGCCTTTGTAATGATCTAAATCTGTTAATAGGTCTGTCCAAACTGTTGTCCAGGTGCCTGTAGAAGACTCAGCAGCAACAGCAGCTGCAAGTTCCTCGCGGTCCACGCCTGGTTGAGGCGTGATTTTGAATACGGCCAAAATATCAGTATCTTTAACTGCATAGTTTGGTTCCCAATATGTGCTGCGGTATTCTTTGACACCGGCATTGTAGGTCTTTGTTGCCATCTGCTGTGCTCCCTTATGGTTGAAGTAAACGAAAGTGAAGCCATTTTTCACCCAAAGAAGAATAAATAAAAGTAAAATGTTTTTATCGTTATCTTTTACTTTTATAAAACATGAAGCTTCGACACGCCACATTACATCAATTAAGAATTTTTCTAGCTGTTGCAGAACATAATAGTTTTGCCAAGGCTGCTCAATCACTGCACCTCTCACCCCCGACTTTATCTCTACAAGTCAAGCAGTTAGCAGAAACAGTGGGACAACCTTTATTTGAACAACTGGGCAAGAAAATATTTCTGACCTCGGCTGGAAAGATCCTCGCTGAGGCTTGTCAAGACATTGCGCAACGCATGGATTTACTGAGCGAGGATTTGTCAGCATTACAAGGGGTTGAACGTGGCAAGCTCAAATTGGCTATTTTGACCACAGTTAAATACTCTGTCCCTAAATTACTGGGTGGATTTTGTGCTGCACACCCTGGAATTGAAGTTGCCATGGTCGTAGGTAACCGTGAAAACTTGCTCCAGCGATTAGCCAATAACAAAGATGATCTCTACATCATGGGGCAACCCCCAGAAAATATGGATGTGGTGAGTGAACATTTTGGCAATAACCCATTGGTTTTGGTTGCGCCCCCCAACCACCCACTGGTTGGAAAAAAGAAAATTTCAGCGAAAGAGTTACGAGATGAGCCATTTATCTTGCGCGAACCTGGATCAGGCACTCGATTAACAACGGAACGTTTTTTTGAACAACATGGTTTTATGCCCATTAATCGTTTAGAGGTTGGCAGCAATGAAGCCATCAAACAAACAGTTGCAGGAGGACTTGGATTGGCGGTCTTATCAGCGACCACTGTTGTTTCTGAATTAGCTTTGGGAGAGCTGGTACAACTTGATGTCAGCGGATTTCCACTGATCCGACGCTGGCAAGTTGTATATCCTCGCGGCAAAAGACTATCACCTGCAGCTGAGGCCTTCAAAGAATGGATTTACGAAAATCGTCCCACAGAAATTGGTGGGCCGAAAGAATCAATTGAGAAAAATTAAAAACGCCAAAAACCTGATCTAGGGAAATAAATCTCGCGGTATCTCTGCTCTTGCTTGAGCGATGTCACCAAGAAGCGCACGATTTCATCATGCTTACTAGAGCAATCCAGCTTGCGTTCTGCGATGCGTTCTTTGGCAGCAGCAACAATCGCAACATCCAAATCAAATGCTTTACTGTCCAATCCTGTTTGAGCTCCCAAACAAATTTGGAAGTCACTCATGGTGTCAATCCGTTGAGTGATCTGCTGTGGCGTCAGAGAGGCGCAGCCGCTGAGCAATACCAATGTCAGCAGCGCTATATGCTTACCGAATCGGTAGATTGAAAGTTGTTTGACCATATTGATACTTTAGCAAATATTGAACTGTTTATCTTTTGTACCCAATGAGGACTTAAGAAGTAATACCGCTAGATTTGAGTGGTGAGTGTTCTGCTAGTTCATCAATGTAGTTTTCAATACCACTGCTCTCTCGAGCCAAAAAACGCTCAACGGCTTTTGAGAACTCAGGATCTTTGATCCAATGGGCCGATTGCATTTTGACCGGCATGAATCCTCTGGCCATTTTGTGCTGCCCCTGAGCGCCGCCCTCAAAAACATCGATGCCTTGACTGATGCAGTATTCGATTGCTTGGTAGTAGGCTGTTTCAAAATGCAGGCAAGGTACATACTCCAAAGCACCCCAATACCGACCGTAAGCGGTCTTAGTGGATCCGGACTGATCAACAAAGAGCAAAGAGGCAGCAATTGCTTGCTCATTTCTGTGAGCAACAATCAGATGAAGATTTTCTGGCATGGTTTGACTCAGCATCTGAAAGAATGACTCACTCAAATAAGGTGATGAGCGGTGTTCATAGTAGGTATTGGCATAACAGCGATAAAAAAATGACCAGTCTTCTTGGGTGGAACTAGGGCCATCAGTATGACGAAAAGAGATTCCTGCACTTTGCACTTGCGACCGTTCTTGACGAATATTTTTACGACGTTTCATAGTGAGCTGAC
>JAGVCB010000120.1 GCA_020059445.1 Polynucleobacter sp.
CTGGCCAACTTGCCACAACCAATACGACTGTTCGTAAAGACGATGGCCTGACGAGTCAAACCTTGCTGAATACGCGCCTTTAACACTTTGATGACGGCGTCTTTCTTTTGCTCAGAGGGCACCATGTGGATTACTTGGCGCACAGTATCTGCAGCAGCATTTTGTCTTGCGACTTCAATTGTCACTGGATCTCGCAAATAGCTTTGTGCTAATTTTTTAATCTCTGGCGAAAAAGTGGCTGAGAATAAAAGTGTCTGACGTTTTGCTGGAATCAAACCAATGATGCGCTGAAGATCTGGCAAGAAACCCATATCTAACATGCGATCTGCTTCATCCAAAATCAAAATTTGCACTTGAGATAAATTCGCGGTTTTTTGACCAATGTGATCTAACAAGCGACCTGGTGTGGCAATCAATAGCTCAACACCAGAACGCAATAAACTTGTTTGAGCAGACATATCAACACCACCAAACACCACCGCTGTTCTGATGTCGGTGTACTTGGCGTATTTGAATGCGTTATCAGCAACCTGATCTGCCAACTCACGGGTTGGCGTCAGAACCAAAGCACGTATCGGATGTCTGGCAGGAGATGCACTGCTACTTGCCAAGGGCAAGATGTTTTGCAAAATCGGTAAGACGAAGGCTGCAGTTTTACCTGTACCAGTTTGCGCAGCACCCATCACATCTTGACCTTGCAAGACATGCGGCATCGCTTGTGCTTGAATCGGTGTGGGGGTTGTATAGCCCTGTTCTAAAACAGCGCGCAGGATGGGTTCGGAAAATCCGAAATCGGTAAAACTTGGGGGGGTATTGGTTTGTTCTGTACTCACAGGGCTCTATTATGAGGCCTGTGAGTATTTAACACTGATTTATTACTTAAATACTTATTTAAAGAGCGGCAATACCAGCCTTGGCAATTTCAGCGTCTTCATTTGATTTAACACCTGAAACTCCAACAGCGCCGATTGTTTGGCCGTCGACCACGATGTTCACACCACCCTCAAGCGTTCCCTGAAGAACTGCTGTGGCATTTAAAAATGAGTAACGACCACCATTGATCACCTCTTCATAGATTTTGCTCTCACGACGCCCTAAAGCTGATGCACGGCCTTTTTCTTGAGCGATATAGGCAGACACAGGTGGGCAGTTATCACGGCGTGTGAAGCCCAATAAATGGCCGCCATCATCAACCACGGCAATCGATACTGCCCAGTTGTTTTTCTCAGCATGAGCATTGGCTGCAGCCAATATTTTTTGTACATCTGATTGATTTAAATAAGCTTTTTGACCTGGCATGCTGCTCTCCTTTGAAGATTTATGTTTTTTAAGACTTTGTACGATACCTTAAATTGGGCTTTTCGTCCCCATCTAGCGAGTCAATTTTGACAAGAAGTCATCAAGATCTTCCTTGCGCACAAGCAACAATTAAGCACAATATATAGTTAACATTAATATATAATGTAAATAATTAATTAATTAATTGGTGAACTTGATGGACGCAAAAGAAAAACTATCCATGGGCGAAGGCATGCAGTTTGATATTGCTGCGATGAGAGAGAACGCAGACAGAGCCTGTCGCATGATGAAAACATTGGCCAATCGTGATCGCTTGATGTTGTTATGCCAATTAAGCCAAGGCGAAAAGCGCGTTGGCGAGTTAGAAGAAGTCACCAATATTCAACAGCCCACCTTGTCTCAACAATTGGCCGTGCTTCGTGAGGAAGGTGTTGTCTCAACTCGTCGAGATGGCAAACATATTTATTACAAAATTTCGAGCCCCATCGCGATGTCTGTGATGGAATTGTTGTACGCAAGTTACTGCAGTAAATAAGGAGAAGTCTATGCAATGCAATGTTGGCGGAATTGACCGCACTTTACGTATCGTCATTGGTGCACTCTTGGTTGTCTTGGCAATCACTGGTGTGATTGGTAACTGGGGTTGGATTGGTTTGTTGCCAATCGCAACCGGCGTATTCCGTTTCTGCCCAGCATACCCATTACTGGGTATCAAAACCTGTAAAAATGATTAATTCTCTTTCATTAATCTGAAGCTTGATACGGTTGGCGATCAACCCAAAAAGTTCATCGCCAATCCGTAGAGCACCAAGCTAAATGTTCCAACCAGCAATGCTGGAATCATCCGCTCACCTGGTTTTGAGTACATGATGATGAGAGCAACAACACTCACCCCCAAACGAATAGAAATAGGCACCGTGGCAAGCAAGCCCACCGGTAGCAATATGATGCGCACTGTTAAAGCTGCCACCATCGCATAAGTGACCGCAGACAACCATTTGAATAATTCACTGTCTTGGCTTATTTTTCCAGAAAAATAAACACCCAAGCCCCGCCAAAAATAAGTTCCGATACAAGCCGCAATCAAAGCAGCCCACATACCGGCATCATTGAACATGGTGCTTAATTCTGATGGCTCAAGCATGTTGTCTATTCCTAAAATGTTTATCCACCATGTAAGCAATCGTGCCGCCAAAGAGTCCTGCGATCAACAAAGAGTAATCAGGGAACCAAAGGTAAGAAAGCAAACCAATCGGTCCACCCAACAGAATCGCCATGCGATTAGCCCTTGGCTTCACTTCAGTGAAGGTCAATAAGAAAAAAAGTGGATTGATAAATACCAATCCCAAATTGATATAACTGGGCACTTGGCCAGCGACCATGTAACCCAAGACTGTTGCTGGCGTTGACACAGCCCAACAAACAAAGGCAAACCCCGTGAAGTAAGAGAGACGATCCTCTGGTTTCATTTTTGGAAAATCTCTCATGGAAACAGCCCATGCTGTCATCGCCACAAAATGAACCACCAAGTAATAGAAAGAGCTGCGTTGCTTTTCTGGGAACTGAGGAAAGAGGGTTAAACACATTGTAAAAAAACGCGTGGCAGTGAGAGTCACCGCCACCGCAATCGTGACACCCGAGGCACTCAATACAAGCATCTCAACAAGCACCACCTGACCAGGAAGTGCGAACATAAAAAAGCTGGTAGCACTGGTTAACCAAACATCTAAACCATTGGCCTGCCCCATCGCACCAAAACCCAACATGCCTGCAAACAAAATAGCAGCAGGCGCCCCAAAAGCATCTTTGGCGCCTTTTATAACGATGTCTCTACTTAAACTCATGGGTTGCAGTTTATTGCTTTTTTAATTTTTAGATACTTGGAACTTATTTGGTACTTTGTGAAATATTTAATCAGATACTCTATGTGACTGCGCCATAGCCCACTCAATGTGCTCTTTCAGCATCTCACTAGCACTTGGTAAAGCTTGCTGTAAAGCAACTTCATGGCCGCTTCCTTGTTCTGGGCCAGCGACCGTTCCGATTGACAGGCCACGATAATTTTACTGGGCAAATGAGTGATGCGCACGGCCGTCATCCTTTTGTTGACGTTCTGGCCTC
>JAGVCB010000165.1 GCA_020059445.1 Polynucleobacter sp.
CTCTCCATCAGCCATGGATGAAGCTCCTGGCTGCTCAAAAGGCTTATGGCACATCTGTTGATCCACGTTTGAATGACTTTAGGTGGCAATTGGAGGAGTTAAGAGTTGCTTTGTTCGCTCAGGAGCTCAAAACACCAACCCCGATATCCTCAAAACGTCTGCAAAAAATCTTGGATAGCCTTAAAAAGTAATCCTCTTTCCTTTTGTGGTTTTGCCCAGCTGTATACTTATAGAAATAATAAGTAAATAGGGGTGAGGCGCATGGTTACTTTTGATACCTTAAAGTTTTACAAAGAAATGTCGAATGCTGGAATGGAAGAAAAGCACGCCATCACCATATCTAAAGAACTTCAAGAAATATTTAGTCAAAATTCCGACCATTTAGCAACTAAGAGCGATATACGAGAAGTTAAGATGGAGCTAAAGGGTGAAATTCACTTATTACGGTGGATGATTGGATTTGTTATGGCTGCTATTGTTGCCTCGTTGATCCAGCATAATTTCATTCATTAATGACCATGTTTAAAGGGATTCTCGATATCCAGTTTGTTGGTCACGCCACCAAACGAGATTTAGAAAAAATATCATTCGAGCTAAAGGCTGCAATATTTGAGGTAAAGACAGAAATAAAGGCCTTGAAGTGGATGATTGGTACCTTTAGTGTCATTGTGATGGTTGCCATCTTTCAACATGGCTTTGTTCATTGAGTAAATCTGATTACATTTTGTGAGAAATCAATAAATCTATTAAGGTTTTAGGAATTTTGGCAATTTGGGTCTTAAAATCTCCAGATGCAAAATTCATTGAATTTAAAACTCACTATTCCACGTTTTCTGGTGTTGCTACTACTAACGTCTGGGCTCACGGTTCAAGCTGCAGAACCTGTCAAGCGTACTGCCATCGTGCTCAACTCAGGTGAGGCCAGTGTTAGCCTCATCGACATGGATAAAAGGGCTGTTTATAAAACCTTTCCGATTGGAAAAGAGCCTCATCATTTGATGATCACCCCGGATCAAAAATCAGTTTTAGTGGCAAATGCTGCTGGTGATGACGTGGTTTTTCTGGATCCGAAGACTGGTGACATTCAATCACGCTTACCGAATATCGTAGATCCGTACCATATCGGCTACTCACCAAACAAGAAGTGGTTTGTTGCTGCTGGTAACCGTTTAGACAGGGTGGATATCTATGCCGCTAAAAATCAAGAATTGAAATTAGTCAAAATTGTTAAAGCAGCTAAGACTCCAAGTCACATAGCATTTACCAATGACAGCAAACTCACTTTTGTGACCTTACAAGACTCCAATGAGCTGATCGCGATTGATTTGGCCTCTCAAGAGATTGTTTGGAAAATGCCCATTGGAAAAATGCCGGCTGGTGTTTGGATGACTCCTGGGGATAAGCATCTGTTAATTGGTTTAACGGGCTCTGACATAGTGCAGGTGGTGGACTGGAAACAGCAGAAGATTATTAAAGAAATTAAAACTGGTAAAGGTGCTCACAACTTTAGACCTTTGGGTGATAAACGCCATATCTTTTTAACGAACCGTGTTGACTCATCGATTAGCATCATTGACATGGAAAAGTTAGAGAAAGTTGCTGACATCAAAAATTTACCGTCTGGCCCAGACTGTATGGATATCACAGATGATGGTAAGGAGCTTTGGGTTACTTTTAGATTTGCCAAAAAGGTCGGCATCATTGATGTTGCGAGTAGAAAATTAGTTGCCACCATCCCAGTAGGAAAAAGTCCTCACGGTATTTTCTTTCATTCAAGTGCTGCCTGGGAGTAAGTTTTGAAAATTTTCACTAGTCATGGCACTCAGTTGAAAAAAATTGCGGTCGTAATGTTATTTTCAACCAGTGCTCATGCATCAACTTGTGAAAAACCCATTTATCTGACTTTTGATACCGGCAATATGGATGTTGCTGAATATGTTGCTGGTGTATTAAAAAAGCATGATGTCAAAGCCACATTTTTTTTAGCCAATGAAAAAACCAAGCGTGGTGATTATTCTTTAGATGACTCATGGTCTGAATTTTGGAAATCACTGAAAAAAGATGGTCATGCTTTTGGTAATCACACCTACCACCACACTTATTTTGTAAAAGATGCAGAAAACAATTCTGCTAAAACCAAAGCTCAATTTGGACCTCACGCTGGTAAAACCATCACGACCAGTCAGAGCGCTTTATGCAGAGAATTGCAATTGGTCAATGAGCGTTTTCAAAAAATGACGGGCTATCCTTTAGATAAAATTTGGCGAGCTCCTGGTGGCAAAGTATCCCCAAGTTACATTGAGATGGGCCATATTTGTGGCTACACACATGTTGGCTGGTCGGGCGCTGGTTTTTTGGGTGATGAACTAAGTTCTGAGAAATTCTCAAATCAACACCTTCTAGATAAAGCATTGAAATCTTTAAAGCCAGGAGATGTTGCTATGGCTCATTTGGGGATATGGTCTAGGAAAGACCCTTGGGCCCCAGCAGTTTTAGAGCCACTCATCGTCGGCTTGAAGAAAAAAGGCTATTGTTTCGATACCGTACTGGGGATTCAGCAGCATCGGCAAATTTCTAGAATAATAAGGCCATGAACTCCATATTTATCTGGTATGCCAGCACTCAAGAGTGGTTAATGCAAGAGTTGGTCTTACCCATCCTTTATGCTTTTGATGGAATGGGTCATGCTGATGATGCTATTGGTGGTCTGGATTGGTTTATGTTGGGGATCATCCAAGTTTTACTGATTGCCTTGGTACTTCGTCCCCTTGAGAATTTTTGGCCTGCCGAGATCAAAGAATCTAATCAGAAAAAATCATCAAAAGCTGTTTGGCCGGATGTTATTTATACGCTGGTTCATCGCTTAGGTATTTTTAAGTTATTTCTATTTTTACTTTTCTCAGGTATGTTTTTTTGGATTGATGCGCAATTGCACGATCTGCGTTTCATTCAGCTCAATGTTGAGACATGGATTCCGCAAATTACATCAATACCTTGGGTCAGCTTCATTATTTATTTGATTATTTTAGATTTTGCTGAGTACGTCTATCACCGTGCATCTCATCGTTTCAATTGGTGGTGGCAATTGCATGCTTTGCATCACAGTCAAAAAACCATGACGGTCTGGAGTGATAACCGTAATCATATCGTGGATGATTTGATGCACTCAGCCGTGTTTGCATTAATGGCATTGTTGATAGGTGTTGAACCCATTCAGTTCTTATGGCTAGTGGCGACCAGTCAATTGATTCAGAGTTGGCAGCATGGTAATTTAAGATTTGATCATGGATGGTTCAAGTATGTATTGATTTCACCTCAATTTCATCGCTATCACCATGCGATTGGTTTGGGTCATGAAGCACCTGGTAAGCCTGGAGTTTTGGGTGGATGCAATTTCGGAGTTCTATTTCCTTGGTGGGATATGTTATTTAAAACAGCTATCTTTTCAAAAGAAATTCATCCAACGGGTGTGAGAAATTTAGAGGTATCTGAGAATCTCGTCATTCACCAATGGCAAGGATTGAAGCATTCGTTGCGAGAGCTCAAGAGGATTTTTTAATTAATCTTAGTAACCAAAGAAAGAATTTTGTGCTCAGAGCTCTTGGTTTATCAATGATTGGCCTAATGCACCCAAAAATGCTTTGGTTGAGCTTACGTCCCTTTATATTTGTCAGTGTTGTGTGGGGTATTTTGTTTTTCTTTATTTGGGAACCTACGCTAGAAATCATCAGAGTGTTTATCACCAACTCATTTTTAACCGCATGGATGGCTGATGTCATGTCAGCAACTGGATGGGATGACATCAGAGCAGTTATGGCACCCTTGTTATTGGTCATGGTTTTGATCCCATTGATCACAATTTCACTCTTGATCTTTGTTGCTTTTACATCCATCCCTGCCGTTGTCAAGCATCTTTCAAGGCAGCAGCATTATCAATCTCTGCATCAAGCCAACGCCGGCGGAGTTTGGGGCAGTATTGTTTATGCATTGATATCAATCTTCATTTGTTTTTTCTTTTTATTGATCACATTGCCCATTTGGTGGATTCCACCCATGGTTGCCATCTTGCCTCCATTGCTTTGGGGTTGGTTAACCATGAGGTTGATGAGCTATGACGTTCTCGCTCTTCATGCCACTGCTGAGGAGAGGGATGCGTTGATTACTGAACATCGTTGGCGCCTCTTGGGTATGGGTGTAATTTCAGGCATGTTAGGTGCTGTACCGACATTCTTTTGGTCAACATCCGCAATCGCCTTTATATTTTTTCCAATTGTTTCTTTCTTTGCTTTGTGGATTTATTCTTTGGTTTTTATTTTCTCAGCACTTTGGTTTGCCCACTATTTATTGAATTCTTTACGCGAACATCGAATGATTAATGGAGTTGTATTAAATGACGCATAAAAAGTTTCGACTCATTGTTGTAGGCGATGAAATTCTCTCTGGCAAGAGACAAGACAAGCACATGTCAAAAATGATTGAGCTCCTTAATGAAAGAGGCTTGTCGCTTCATAAAGTCGAATATGTGGGTGATGACCGCGAGTCAATCACAGCAGTATTGAAGAAGAGCTTTACAACTGATGATGTGGTTTTCAGTACTGGCGGCATTGGATCTACTCCAGATGATCACACCAGGCAATGTGCAGCAGCAGCTTTGAATGTGCCTTTGGCTTTGCATCCTGAAGCCGAAGAATTGATCACGCAACGAATCAATACCATGGCTGAGGGTGATGCTGATAAAGCTAAGCTCTCTAATCCAGACAATGTTTTACGCATGAAGATGGGTGAATTTCCCGTAGGCAGTGAAATCATTCCCAATTCATACAACTTGATTCCTGGTTTTAGGATCAAAGAACACCATTTTTTACCCGGCTTTCCAGTCATGGCAGCACCTATGATGGCCTGGGTATTGGATGAACTCTATGCAGATTTGTTTCATTTGACTGATTTTGTAGAAAAGAGCTTCATCATTCCATTGGGCATGGAGGCCAGTTTGACCACCTTGATGGAGCAAATTGAAGCCATGCACGCGGGTGTGAAGGTTTTTAGTCTTCCCTCAGTGGGTGACCCTAGCAAGGGCGGAGTCTTCGCTAAACGTCATATTGAGCTGGGGCTCAAGGGCTCTTTATCTGAAGTTGAGAAAGCTTTTCCCTTTCTGAAGCAAGGTGTTCTAAAATCAGGCTTCGAAATCCATGATTTGCCCCAAGCTGGTGATTAATAGGGTATTTGCCTAAAATCAGTGCATTTATGCACCAAAAAAGGGCATTTGTGTAATCTGCAGAGGGTTTATTGACCTAAAATGCTGATAAGTAAATGAGGCATGTCTTTTGGCATGCTTTGTGCATAGTTTTGTAATGAGAGGGTTGCATCTTCCATACAGGTTGATGTGACCGATTTAAGATCGTACCAACAGGAGATTTGCATGACAACGAAGACCGTCGCTGATGTAATGAAGCTTGCGAAAGAGAAAGAAGTTACTTTTGTTGACTTCCGTTTTACAGATACCAAAGGTAAAGAGCAGCACGTATCAGTGCCAGTGTCTCACTTTGACGAAGATAAATTTGAGAGTGGTCATGCTTTTGACGGCTCTTCAATTGCAGGTTGGAAAGGTATTGAAGCATCAGATATGTTGTTGATGCCAGATCCAGTTACAGCTTATATTGACCCATTCTATGAAGAGCCAACATTGGTTCTTTCATGTGACGTGATTGAGCCATCAGATGGTAAGGGCTACGACCGTGACCCACGTTCTATCGCTAAACGCGCGGAAGCTTACTTAAAGAGCACTGGTATTGGTGATACAGCATACTTTGGTCCAAAG
>JAGVCB010000195.1 GCA_020059445.1 Polynucleobacter sp.
AGCCACTGAGCCGGGTCGGATTGTCTCAAGGCCCACTTCATGATGTCGTAACTTTGCTCAATCACAAGACCATCACTTTGCAAGACTGGAACAGTGCCTTTGGGTGAGATGGCCAACATAGAAGCCGGCTTTTCTCTTAAAGAGATTTCTCGTATCTCAACCGCAATCCCTGCATAAGCCAAAGCCATTCTTGCTCTCATGGCATAAGGGCAGCGTCGATAAGAATATAAAACGGTCTTCATTTCAAAAACATTTAAATAAAGTATTTAAAGCTTTTTTAATGCTTTTAATCATGATTCTTTTGCTCAAGCATTTTTACCAAAGCGTAGATTGCTTGGTGATTGGGCACATTCAGGCCATGCTCTTTTGCTTTGCGAACAATCAAGCCATTTAAAAAATCTATCTCGGTTGGCTTGTGGCGCATTAAATCTTGAGCTGTTGAAGAGCGCTGACCAGCCATTGTTTTGGCAATTTGCTCATTGACCATTTGAGCCTCATCTTCAGATAGGTTGATATTTTCATGGTGCGCCACCAATAAAAATTCAGTGGTGAGATCTTTGATTAATTGCTGGATACTTTCTTGCTGAACCATTTCTCCGTAGGTGATCTGCCCAATGGCAGATATGCCGTTATATGAACAATTCACTAAAAATTTCAACCAAAGCTCACGTCGAATATTGCTTGAAGCTGTGCAAGGAATATTGGCACTTAAAAACAGGTCACAAATTTGTTTTAACTCTGAAGAGACATTCTCAGATTGGTCAGCAGATCCAATGATGAGCTCACCCCTGCCGAAGTGCTTGACATGACCATCGCCACCCATGCCCGTTGCAACATAGACCACTGCAGCAATGGCTTTATTGGGCACAACCTGACTGATTCTTTCGGCGTTATCAACCCCATTTTGCAAACTTAAAATCAAAGCATCTGGCTTTATCAGGTCTTTGATCTCGCGCATCGCGCGCTCTGTGTCTGGTGATTTAACGCAACATAAAATAAGATCTGCATCAGCGACACCTTCCATGCTGCTGCTTGCATCAACGGCCACGTGCTCCTGAAAACTTTGGCATTCCATGAATAAGCCATTTTTCTTGATGGCCTGCACATGGTTGTCTCGAGCAATCAATAAAACCTCTTTGCCTGACCGTGCGAGCATGCCGCCAAAAAAGCAACCAACGGCTCCGGCTCCAAGCACCACAATTCGTTTAATTTCTTTTTTCAATCAAATCTCAGATTTGTTTTATTGATTGAGATTATAGGTTGATAAAAAAACCTTTACCGCCCAAAGAAAAAGAGCCGCCAACATGGTTGGCAGCTCTTTCGACCTTCTTTTTAATTACTAATACTAGGCAGATAAGGCCTTACACTTCTTACAAATTAAACCCCCGCAGAACTTGCAGGCTCTGGTGCCTCAAGAGGATCTTTTGCAGGAGCTGCTGGCGCCTTCGTCTTTGGCTTTGTTCCAGGAATCAATTCAAAATCTGGCACAAATGTTACTAATGATGAACGTAACTCATCAAAGGCCTTGCGGTTACCAACAAACTTAACCTTGCCCTCTGCTAACAATTTATCAAAAGTAGATTTGCCACCCATCACCAACTCAAGTTCTTTGCGATTGATGGTGATTGAAAGGTCTGGGTTTTTAGCTTGCTGACCCTTGATGTTGGTCAAGGCTGAATTGCTCATCTCAACAACAAATTTCTCACGATTGTCTGGTGTTGATAGGTTGATGATGAATTTCTTGCCTGCAGCTTTTTTGCTGTCCAAACCAATACCCAAAGCATTGAGCCACAACTCTGTGGTCATCGCTTTGATGGTGTCTGGACCGCTTGACTTAGGCGGTACACCAGCGGGCATGCCGTGTCTTAACTCATAGGCTGCAGCCAAGAAACTATTGCGCACACTTGGGCTCTCTTTTTGATAACCAATTTGTTCATACACATCAGCCAACAAATCTTTAGCGGCCGTGTTTTCTGGTTCTGCATAAACAAGCTTATTCAAGATTTCTGTTGCTTCACGGTATTTACCTTCATCGTGCAGCGACTTGGCCTTTTTCATGATCTTCTTAGAACCGCCCATCATTTCAACATAAAGAGGCGCTGAGTCTTTTGGTGACAATGGCATCAATGTTGCAGGATTGGCATCCCAGTAACCCAAATAACGATTGATCACGGCGCGGCTATTGTGTTCTTCAGAGCCGTGATAGCTGTGAGAGTGCCATTTCGATTTCAAGCTCTCAGGTAAATGGTAAACGTTATGAACTTCATTGATCGTGACACCTTTGTTAGCAAGATGAAGCACTTCATTGTTTAAATGCGCATAGGTATCACGTTGATCGCGCATGATTTCTTGAATACGATCATTGCCCCAACGCGGCCAGGTGTGCGAAGCAAACATCACCTCTACTTTATTGCCATAACGATACAAGGCTGTGTTGATGTGCTTAGACCAAGCCAAAGCATCACGCACTAAGGCACCACGCAATGTGTAAATATTGTGGATCGTGCCAGTGATGTTTTCTGCTGCCCAGAAAGCTTTCATTTGCGGGAAATAAGTATTCATTTCCGCTGGAGCTTCTGTTCCTGGTGTGTTTTGGAATTCCATAACAACACCATCAATGGTCAATGTTTCAAAATCTTTTGAAATGTAACGGCTAGGCTCAATGAGTCCTAAGTTTCCTGATGCCGTATTTTTACCAATGGATTGGTCTACATGACCAAACGGGCTGCGTGGCAAAAGAACGCCGTATTGGAAAAACATGCGTCGGTTCATGGCTGCACCGGCGTAGACGTTTTCCGCAATCGCGTGATCCATGAAGCCGATTGGTGCAATGACAGGCACCTTGCCACTTCTAACATCTTTTTCATCCACCACACCACGCACACCACCGTAATGGTCTGCGTGAGAGTGAGAGTAAACCACCGCAACAACTGGGCGCTTACCCAACTTCTCATTGATCAAATCCAAAGCTGCTTTAGCTGTTTCTTTTGCAGTCAATGGGTCAAACACGATCCAACCTGTTTTACCTTTTACAAAGCTGATGTTTGCAAGGTCAAAGCCACGCACTTGATAAATCTTTCCTGGCACCACTTCATACAAACCATAAGCCATATTGAGGATGGCTTGACGTTGTAATGATGGGTGAATGCTGTCGAAATCTTTGCCGTCTAATAAATAGTCGTAGCTACCAATATCCCAAGCAACGTTGCCGGCCTCAGCCATGATTTGCTTGTATGTAGGCGCCGCGATAAAACCTCTTTTGGCTTCTTCAAAATCACGCTTATCTTGAAATGGTAATGTCTTGCGTAAACCATTTTGCAATTCGATCGTGAACTTTGAAGGCATTTTGCCCTTCACATCAAAGTGCTTGCCTTGGCGAGCGCCTGGATCTGCAATCACGCCACCGCCGCCTGCGGCAATAGCTGAACCAACACCGGCTAATGCCAAGGTTAGCGCCACAGTTTTAATAACTTTTTTCATGAAAACCCCTATTAATTTATGGAAGTTGTAGCTTTTTTAATG
>JAGVCB010000126.1 GCA_020059445.1 Polynucleobacter sp.
GCCAAAGCCTCTTTACTGCTGAGCAGTTGAATGGTGTTTCTACCCAACATCAATGAGGCCAAGATTTTATCAAACAATAAGGCAGCATCACCTGCCAATTGATCGACCACAAAGGTCCAGACAATCTCTTGATCACCTAATTGAGGCTCTTGATAGCGCTCTGCTGGCGAAGAATGCTGACCGCCTTGTTGAGCTTCTTGCTTGCCATCTTGATTTTCTTGCACAGGGCTTGGCTCGTCCCCATTTCGGACCACCCAAGTACTGATACCCATCTCATTTAAATAATCGTTTTGACTCATCGTCTTTTTATGTTCTTTCTGTCTTTACTCAGTTGGATGGTGCGTGCAATACTTTTTTCATGACTTTGGCATCTTCACGACCACCCTCTTTTAAAGGATAGTAATCCTTTCTGATGCCAATTTCCTGATAAGCAAAACTTTCATACAGCGCAATCGCTGGCATATTGCTGACCCTTACTTCCAAGAAAATATCTTGGAAGGATTTTGATTCTGCTGCATCCTCGATGACCTTCATGATCCTCTTGGCCAGACCTTGTCTTTTATACGAAGGATGAACTGTGATGTTCAACAGTTGTAACTCATCCAATGCCGGCAGCAAAACACAGTACCCTAACAATGGATCTCGCTCTTCATCATCAGTGGCTAATTGGCGCAAACAATAAGCCCAATAGCCTGCCTCCAGTGAGTCCGTGAAATTACCCAAGCTCCATGGTGAGACATGGCTTTGTTGCTCAATCTCCATGACTTCAGTTAAATCACGCAAGGCCATCGGTAAAAGACGCAGATCCATGACTAGACTCAATGCCTTTTAAGATTTCTCTTGATTCGATTTTTCAAGTTCACGCTCAGCAATCGTTTGGGCTACCTTGTCACGCACATAAATCGGTTGCAACTCTGCAGCACTGACTTGTAGACCTTTTTCTAAAGTGTCTAAGCCTAATTGAGCGATCGATCTGGCATGAGGAACGGCTGTTTCATCAATGGCCATGGCTTGCTGGCTAATAGCCAACATGTCTTCCGGATAAGCTGTGACCGCATTACCAACCAATGCAAATGGTGTATCTGGTATTTCAATGTCTTTGGGCGCTGAGAGATAAACATCGTCTTGACGCTCCGGCAAACCATTGGCTTGAACCACATAGCGCGCCCAATAAACTTCACTCATGCGCGCATCAGTGGCTGCAATCACTTGATCATTCTCTTTGAGCCCCAGTTTGCGAATGCCTTCTAGTGCCACTGCATCTAAACAAACGATGGGCAAGCATGGCAGATCAGCGGCGAAGGCCATGCCTTGACCAATACCCACACCAATCCTGATGCCTGTGAACGCTCCTGGACCAATGCCAACGGCAATGGCTGTCAGATCCCTGAAGCTGAGTTGAGCTTCTTCTAAAAGAGCCTCTACCCAATCCAAGGCATGTTGACTTGATTCAGGGCCAAGGTTTTCATGACGAATGAGCTCACCAGATGACAAAGGGGACTGCGGTTGACCCGAGTCCCCTTGTGGGTTGACCAAGGCCACTGAACACCACTGTGTCGAGGTGTCGATGGCCAGTATTGTCAATTAGATTTCCTCGTACAAAGGCAATGTCAAGAATTCTTCAAACTTCTCGCCAGTACTCATCACGTCAAAAATCTCAGCAGCGCGATCCCAGTGACCAGTTGCACCGCTTGCTTTAACTTTTGGCAATTCTTCAGCGATCAATTTACGAACTAATTCAACAGTGACCTTTTGACCATCATCCAAAACGCCCTTTGGTGAACGAATCCACTGCCATACTTGTGAACGGCTGATCTCTGCAGTTGCAGCATCTTCCATCAAGTTATGAATAGGTACGCAACCGTTACCGGCCAACCAAGCGCCTAGGTAATGGATACCCACGTTGATGTTCATGCGTAAACCTGCTTCAGTGATCGGCGTTTCTGGTTGGAAGTCCAACAAGTCTGCAGCCGTTACGTTCACTTCAGGCTTTTGCTTGTCAAATTGATTCGGACGATCGCCCAATACTGCTTTGAACTCAGCCATAGAAGCTTCAACAAGACCTGGGTGAGCTACCCAGCCACCATCGTAGCCATCAGTTGCGTCACGCTTTTTGTCATTGATGATGCCTTGCATAGCAATCGCGTTTTTCTCTGGATCGTTCTTGATTGGAATCAATGCACTCATACCGCCCATCGCTGGTGCGCCACGATGGTGACATGTCTTCAATAGCAATAGAGCATAAGCGCGCATGAATGGAGCAGTCATGGTCACTTTGGCGCGATCAGCCAAACAGAAGTTTTTGTCTACTTTGAACTTCTTGATGCAAGAGAAGATGTAATCCCAACGACCAGCATTCAAACCGGCGCTGTGCTCACGCAGTTCATAAAGAATTTCGTCCATTTCAAAGGCAGCCAAAATAGTTTCGATCAACACAGTGGCTTTGATCGTGCCACGTGGGAAACCTAATTCGTCTTGAGTCATACAGAAGATGTCATTCCA
Organism: Polynucleobacter sp.; assembly: GCA_020059445.1. GTDB lineage: Bacteria > Pseudomonadota > Gammaproteobacteria > Burkholderiales > Burkholderiaceae > Polynucleobacter. Next base: position 2,503 of record JAGVCB010000126.1, read on the forward strand.
CAAGCGAGCTTCTAAATGACTTTCCATTTTTGGCAAATAGAAATAAGGACCTGCACCACGTGCCAACTGTTCTTTAGCGTTATGGAAGAAGAACAAAGCAAAATCAAAAATACCGCCAGAGACACGTTGACCATCAAC
>JAGVCB010000172.1 GCA_020059445.1 Polynucleobacter sp.
AACGGTAAATTTTCTGGGCCACAACGAGCCATCTATGACATCGTCTTAGCAGCTCAAGAGGCAGCTATTGCCGTTACCAAGGTTGGCTTTGATTTTCAAGCGCCTCATGATGCGGCTTTAAAGATCCTCACTCAAGGTTTACTTGATTTAAATCTTATTGATAAAAATACCATCGGTGGGCTTGATAACGCTCTAGAGACTAAAGCCTATCAACGCTTTTACATGCATAGAACCAGTCACTGGTTGGGCATGGATGTCCATGATGTTGGTAACTATCGAGAGCCTGGCAGCTCAACAGAACCAAAAGCCTGGCGTTCACTCAAGCCGAACATGGTTTTAACCATTGAGCCTGGTCTTTATATCCGCAAAGCCGATGATGTGGATCCACAGTATTGGGACATTGGCATTCGGATTGAAGATGATGCCTTGGTCACCAATGGTGAATGCGAACTGATGAGTCGGGGCGTACCAGTCAAAGCCGATGAGATTGAGTACATCATGCAACAGGCGTCGTGAAGCAGGGATTGCAAGCAAACTCATGAAAAAAATTGCCATCATCGGTGCGGGACCAGTAGGTCTGGCATGTGCGAATTGGATACTAAGCAAACACCCTGATGCAAACTTGCATCTATTTGATCGCATGCCTGAATCTGATGACTTAATCAAGCAAGGTGACAGTCGTGGCATCGCTGTTTCACAAGGTAGTCATTTACTGCTCAAAACAATCAATGCTTGGCCAACACCCTCACCAGCCATTCATACGATTCATATTTCACACAGAGGTCACTTTGGCAAAGCCATTGTGAGAAGAGAAGAATTACAACAAGATGCTTTGGGGCACATTGTTCGTTATACAGACATCCATCTTGCTCTCAGACAGGCCTTGAAAAAAATAGCTGCCCATTCACCGAACTTTCAATGGCACTTCAATCAAGCCAATGATCAATTGAATCATGAGCATCTTGGTGATGTGGTGGTTCATGCCGAAGGCGGTCTTTTTAAACAACAAGAGTGGCAAGAAATTTATCGTGATTACCAACAAAGTGCGATTGTTGGCTGGGTTAAAACCAATCAAGTGAATCACAACATGGCCTGGGAGCGATTCACGGACGAAGGTCCGCTCGCCTTACTTCCAAACCACCAAGGCGCTGAATATCTCAATTTGGTGTGGTGCGGTAGTCCGGCTTCTACCGAGCGCCGCTTGCAACTTGATCAAGCCACCTTCATCAAAGAATTACAAGAGGCATTTGGATCTCGCGCCGGCACATTCATTGAAGCTGCAGAATTAAGAAGTTATCAACTGGGCTTGAATGCCAGAAAAAAGATCGTTGATAAGCATGAAGTTTGGATTGGTAATGCAGCACAAACCATGCATCCAGTGGCTGGCCAAGGCCTCAATTTAGGCTTACGAGATGCTCACACTTTGGCGGATGTGTTGTGCGAAGAAGATGATGTCTATTTGGCACTTGAAAAATACGAACAACTTCGTAAAAAGGATCGAAAAGCCACCATTGGCACAACGGACTTTTTAGCCAGAATTTTCACATCAAAACTAAAGCCAGTGATCTGGGGAAGAGGCATTGCACTATCCAGCCTTCAATTGCTCAATCCACTCAAACAAGGCATCACAAGACAAATGATGTTTGGTCAGCGCTAAACCACCAATCTGCCTAAAATTTAGGCAAAAGTCAGTCTGACATGTTAGAGTGGCGTCCTGATGAAATTAGGCCCCTACACGCTTCCCAATCATTTATTTGTTGCTCCCATGGCCGGAGTGACAGATCGCCCCTTTAGACAGCTCTGTAAGCGTTTGGGGGCGGGATATGCGGTTTCCGAGATGATTGCTTCCAATGCCATGCTCTGGAATAGCCCAAAAACACTGCGCAGGGCGAATCACGATGGTGAAGTTGAACCTATTTCAGTCCAAATTGCTGGCGCAGACCCAGAAATGATGGCAGAAGCAGCTCTTTTGAATGTGGATCGTGGCGCACAAATCATCGATATCAACATGGGTTGCCCTGCAAAGAAAGTATGTAATGTGGCCTCTGGATCAGCCCTTCTAAAAGACGAAGTCTTGGTGGGCAGAATCCTAGAAAAGATTGTCTCCTCGATTAAAAAAGATCACCCCTTGGTACCAGTGACTTTGAAAATCAGAACTGGGTGGGACAGAGACAATAAAAACGCTCTCAATATCGCCAGAATAGCGGTTAATAGCGGCATTGAAATGCTCACTATCCACGGCCGAACAAAAGCTGACTTATATCGTGGTGAAGCTGAATATGACACAATCGCCGCGGTCAAAGCTGCCATCAATATTCCGGTGGTTGCCAATGGTGACATCAACTCACCAGAAAAAGCTGCCTTTGTTCTTCAGCAAACGGGGGCTGATGCTTTGATGATTGGTCGAGCCGCGCAAGGACGTCCTTGGATTTTCCGTGAGATCTTGCACTTTCTAGAAACAGGTCAACATTTGCCTGCACCGAAAATTTCAGAGATTCAAGACATCATGAACCATCACTTGATGGATCACTACAGCTTTTATGGTGAGTATGCAGGCGTTAGAACTGCTCGTAAACACATTGCTTGGTATTGCAAAGGACTCAAGGGATCTAATGTATTCAAGCAGCACATGAATACAATAGATGATTGCCAAGAACAATTAAAAACGGTCAATCATTTTTTTGATTCACTGAAACAAGAATCTGAACACTTAATTTATTTAGAAGCTGCTTGATATGCAACCCCCAGTTCAACATCCGGTCAGCCAGACCATTGAAAAACACCTGAAACGTTATTTAGATGATCTGGG
>JAGVCB010000040.1 GCA_020059445.1 Polynucleobacter sp.
ATTTAGTCTCCCAGATGAATACAAGAAGGAAAATAAGGATCAATCATGAGTGATTTTTTCAGTAGTGGATGGGGTATTTATATTGCCGTTGTTTCAGGTGTTGGCATCATTTGGTGTTTGTATCTTCTGTTTTCGCAACGGAAAACCAATGTTACCTATGAGGCCGACGGTTCTGTAGCAGATACAGGTCACGTTTGGGATGGCGATTTACGAGAGTTGAATAACCCTCTACCTCGCTGGTGGATGTGGATGTTTGTATTGGCCTGTGTCTTTGCCATCGTTTACTTGATTCTTTACCCGGGATTGGGAGCATATGAGGGTGTGTTGGGATATAGCACCAGTAAAGCTCATGAAGAATCCGTGGTTCAAGCAAATCAGCAGTTAAAGCCTGTCTATGCCAAATACATGAGCATGGATGCAAAACAAGTAGCATCAGACCCTGCAGCTCGTGAGATGGGGCAGCGTCTGTATCTGAACTATTGTGCTCAATGTCATGGCTCTGATGCCGGCGGCTCTAAAGGTTTCCCTAATTTGGCTGACACTGATTGGTTATATGGTGGGGACACTCAAGATATCAAACATACATTGATCGCGGGTCGTGCTGGTGTGATGCCTGCTTTTGCACACCTTGAAGGTACACAGGTTTCTGATGTTGCTAATTATGTTCGTAATTTATCAGGCTTGGCTGCCGACCAAATCAAAGTAGGCCGTGGCTCTGAAGTTTATAAAACTAACTGTGCAGCTTGTCATGGAGCTGACGGTAAAGGTATGGCTGCAATGGGGGCTCCAAATTTAACGGATAAAGTTTGGTTATACGGCGGCACTGAAGCAACAATTATTGAAACCCTGTTGAAGGGTCGTAATGGCATGATGCCAGCCCATGAAACTATCTTAACCCCTGAAAAAATTCATTTGTTAACAGCTTATGTTTGGGGTTTAACTAATGTTAAAGAAATAACAAGTAAATAATGTCAAATGACTTTCTAGCTCATGAGAGCGGCTCACAAAATACGGTTGAGCTTGCCCTCTATGAAGTAAGACGAAAAATCTATCCCCGCTCAGTGAGTGGGGTTTTTGCCAAGTGGCGCGTGATTTTGATTTTCGCTACTCAAATTTTATTTTACGGTTTACCTTGGCTGCAATGGAACGATCGTCAAGCTGTTCTTTTTGATTTGGTATCCCGTAAGTTTTATATCTTCGGTTTGGTTCTTTGGCCGCAGGATATTATTTATCTGACCCTTCTGCTGATACTCTCAGCTTTAGCGCTTTTCTTATTTACAGCAGTTGCTGGCCGCTTGTTCTGTGGGTACGCCTGCCCACAAACTGTCTACACAGAAATATTTATGTGGATCGAACGCAAGGTCGAAGGAGATCGCTTTGCGCGTATCCGTTTGGATGGCGAAGAATGGCCTTGGAATTTCCGTAAATGGCGTCTCAAGATCACCAAACATGCTTTGTGGATTTTGATTGCTCTTTGGACTGGATTTACTTTTGTCGGTTATTTCACGCCAATCAAGGTATTAAGCGCTGAATTAATTGCATTCACTCTAGGACCTTGGCAAGCATTCTGGTTGCTCTTTTATAGTTTTGCAACTTGGGGTAATGCGGGCTTCATGCGCGAGCAAGTATGTAAGTACATGTGTCCGTATGCACGTTTCCAAAGCGTGATGGTCGATAAAGACACATTTGTGGTTACTTATGACAAAACACGAGGTGACCCAAGAGGCAGTCGTGCAAAAGCAGATAATCACAAAGAACTTGGTTTGGGCGATTGCGTTGACTGCAGTATCTGTGTTCAAGTATGCCCAACAGGCATTGACATCCGTGATGGCTTGCAATATATGTGTATTGGCTGTGGTGCTTGCATTGATGCTTGCGATCAAGTCATGGACAAGGTTGGTTACGACAAAGGCTTGATTCGTTATACGTCTGAACGAGCGATGCTTGAGCAAATGGATAACAAGAAGGCGCGACACTATATTTTTAGACCGCGTGTTTTGATTTACATCGGGATCATGTCTGTTTTGTTGATAGCATTTGCTAGTTCGGTGTTCCTACGCAACCCACTACGAGTTGATGTGATGCGTGATCGCGGTGCTTTAGCGCGTGAAATTGAAGGGACCATGATCGAAAACGTTTATCGACTACAAATCATGAACTCTTCTGAAAACCCAATGAAAGTGAGTGTCGTTGCTACCGGGTTGCCAGGTATGCAAATTTTGAGTTCTCAGGGTAAAGAGGTCGCTGAACTTATTGTGAACCCATCAAGCAATCTATTGATACCAGTGAAAGTCAGAGTGGCGATTGACGATGTTAAAACAGGTACTCACCCCATTAGTTTTGATATCGAAGCAACTGAGAGTGGACCTAACGCCTCGAGCACTTTAAGAGTTCGTGACGAGAAATCTAGTTTTATTGTGCCAAGATAAATTTGAGATTGAAAGCTGAGAGCTTAGAGCGAAAAGCTTCAGTAGTAAAAGGAGACTTAAATGTCAAAAGAACAAGATGTAAAACCATGGTGGAAGCAACTATGGCCCTGGTTGATCATCAGTGGCCCAGCCATTGGAGCTGTTGGCGCTGCGATTACTATTTGGTTTGCGTTCACCCAAGACGTTGATCAAACGATTCGCGAAGGTGTTGTTAAACAAGGTTTAAAAATAGAGCAGGTGACTAAATGAAGTGTCGTATATGGATGTGGATTTTGTGGCCATCTTTCTTAGTAGGTGGTATTGCTGAAGGAATATTTTTCACTTTGGTGCAGCCTGAAGATTTGGTCTTTTTAGATCAACCAATTGATGCCTCCAAAGAAGCAATCTATACGGTTGGATTTTTTTCTTTTTGGTTGTTATGTGCTCTCTCCAGTGCGCTCACCATTTACATCTTGCCGGGATCAGTCTGTGACCTCAACGAAAAAGCGGATGGTGGTTTACTTTAAGAGAAATAGGGTATTTATCTCATCAATAAAAAAAGCAGCTTTAAGCTGCTTTTTTTGTGTTGAAACGGATGAGTTACTGAGCACTCGGCGTGCAATGTATGGCGCTTGATTTGCCAGCCAATTCCAGTAAACCATCCATGTCGATTAACTTGATGTGGCGTTGCTTGATTTGAATAAGGCCTGATTCGGTAAAGCGTGAGAATAATCTACTCACTGTTTCTAGCTGAATGCCTAAATAGCTGCCAATCTCCTCGCGACTCATACGCAAATGATATTCGTTGGGTGAGTAGCCTCGGGCCGAAAGGCGATCTGATAGATTGAGTAAGAAGCTGGCCAAGCGCTCTTCAGCGCGAAGGCTGCCTAAAGATAGAAGATGACGTTGATCTTGGGTTAATTCTCTACTCAAGATGCGATGGAATTGCTGTTGTAAAGATGGAATCTGTCTGGCTAAGATTTCAAACTCACTAAATTTAACAACGCAAGCTTCACTGTCTTCTAGTGCAACGGCATTTGATTGATATTGATTGTTGCCAATACCGTCTAAACCCAACATTTCTCCTGGAAGATGAAAGCCTGTGATTTGTTCGCGACCATCTGGGAGAGCGTATTCAGTTTTAAGGGTGCCAAACTTGATGCCGTACACCGCTGTCAAAGTATCACCTTGACGGTAGAGGGCCTCTCCCTTTTTTAAGCGCACGCGTTCAGTGACCAGGGAATCAATTTTGCTGACATCTTCCGAGTTAAGACCAACAGGCAGACAGAACTGTCCCAAAACACAAGTTGAGCATTTGTTAGCTGATTCGGAGCTGGCGATACGATTCATGATTATTTGCTTTATATCAATGCAGTAATGAGCAAGTTGGTACTATTCTATTACTTCGCACTTCACAATACCACTTAGGAATATTCAGTAAGTATGGTCACTTCAACGCTTTTTTTGACAGTATTTATTGGTGCCTTGGTCAGTGGGTGGCATTGTGCTCTGATGTGTGGTGGCATTGCTGCCGGCTTGGAGCGTGCCAAGCAAAATCCTGCTACACAGGAAAATACGTTTACTTTGCGCTTCATTTCTAGAAAAAAGCTAGTTTTTGAGCAGTTTTTGACTCATTTGGGCAGAATTTCAACTTATATTTTATTGGGTGTTGTGGCCGGTGCTTTGGGTTTTCCCCTTTGGCAGCAGGGTTGGTTACCTGTTCAAAGAGCCTTGTTTGCATTGGCCGCTGTGATCTTTTTGTTTCAGGGCTATTTGGTTTTAACTAAAAATAAGACGAAAAGCTCGGCATGGGAGGTTTGGCTCAATACCAAAACAGCTGCCATATGGTCAAAACTATCCAAATCACTTCATCAGCCAGGTCGTAAGCCACACTTTTTGGTTGGTTTGGTCTGGGGTTTAGTTCCCTGTGGTCTGATTTACAGCATTTTGCCTTTGGCTTTTCTATCTGGGGATGGGGTGTCGGGGGGATTGTTGATGCTGGCCTTTGGACTGGGAACATTACCCAACCTTTTATTGATCTCTGGGTTTTCTGCCCGTTTGGCTTCATGGGGCCATCAGGCTTGGACACGCTATGTGGCTGCGGGCTTGATGATTTTTACAGGATTGTTTGGTCTGTACAGGGCCTTCACCTTGCCTGATGCTCTTCTTAAAGGTGGTTTTTGCATTGGCTGAAGTTTGAATTACAATACAGTCCTAGTTGGTTAAATAATAAAGATTAGACTTCTGGTATCTATTAGCCAGACATCCTTAATCCAAATATAAACAGATTCCCTTTTTAAATTTATGACTCCTGAACAGCTCAAGCTTGTGCTTGAAACTGCACTCTTATGTGCAGACCAACCCATGACGCTGAACGATTTGCGTCGTTTGTTCTTAGAAGAACTTTCTGCTGAGGA
>JAGVCB010000185.1 GCA_020059445.1 Polynucleobacter sp.
ATTGGGGCGATCTTTTCCAGCTTTGTAATCTTTTAACTGCTTTACCGTGTAAGCAGCATGCTGACCTGCTAACTTAGGGTAGGTACCACCACCGCTCACGCCATTGGGGCCATGACAACCCATACAAGCAGCAAGACCACGCTTAACATCGCCCGCGTTATACAAAGCCTCGCCTTTAGCGATATCAGCTTTTGCTGGACCAGCTGGCGCAGACGCAGAACCAGCTGAAAATGAAGGATTAGCTAAAGATAAACCTAGGGCAATTAATAAAGTGTTGAATGTGATGGAAAATGTTTGACGCATTGTGCTCTCACCTGTGTGTAAATGATGCGAAGATTATTAAATCTTTATTTTTAACTAAACAACCTATTAACAACGTTAGATTTTACAATAGGTCTAACTCTTAAACATCTATGTCGACCCTACATCAAGCACAATTTCTAGTAACCATTAACCACTTGGTTGATTTACCCACTTGGGAAATCCCAGAGGTGGCTTTTGCTGGTCGCTCAAATGCTGGAAAGTCGACTGCCATCAACGTACTTTGTCAGCAAAATCGCCTTGCTTTTGCCAGCAAAACACCAGGAAGAACTCAACATATCAACTTTTTTGGTATTTTAACGAAAGATAAGACCAATTTAGCGAACTTAGTTGATTTACCGGGCTATGGTTATGCTCAAGTAGACCTCAAAACAAAAAGTCATTGGAATAACCTGCTTTCCAGTTATTTACAAACCAGGCCGAACTTAAAAGGCATGGTTTTAATCATGGATTCTCGCCGAGGCATGACTGATTTAGACCAACAAATGATCGAATGGTTCAGCCCAACGGGTCGTCCAATCCATGTTTTATTAACAAAGTGCGATAAATTAAATCAATCAGAGAGTCGTTTGGCACTCAAAAAGTTGCAAGAAAAGCTCAAAGAGCTCAATCCCCATGGGCCGTACACAGTTCAACTATTCTCCAGCACCAAAAGAATTGGCCTTGTTGAAGCTGATGCAATGGTTTCAAATTGGTTGGGCATTGAGGCTTCTGCAGCACACACCAGCAATGAAAATCGGATTTCTAAAAATCTAAAACCCCAACTTTCTTCATAAGGTTTTATATGCAACTATTTCATCGTCCACGTCGATTACGCAAAACTGATTGGTCACGTCGTTTGGTTCAAGAAAATCAACTGTCAGCCAATGATTTTATTTACCCAGTTTTCTTATTAGAGGGCAGTGGCCGCGAAGAAATAGTTTCATCCATGCCAGGCGTTAGTCGCCTATCTCTTGATAAGCTCATGTTGGTTGCAGAAGACTGCGTCAAGCTTGGCATTCCAGTCATGGCTTTATTCCCGGTGATCCGAGCTGAACTTAAAACACCCGATGGTAAAGAGGCTTTTAATCCCAATGGCTTGATTCCTCAGGCGATCAAAGAACTCAAAAAACAATTCCCAAATCTTGGCATCATGACTGACATTGCGCTCGATCCATATACCAGCCACGGCCAAGACGGCATCATCGATGCTGATGGTTACGTGCTCAATGATCCAACGGTTGATGCGCTGATCAAACAAGCCTTGACTCATGCGCAAGCTGGTGCAGACATCGTGGCCCCATCTGACATGATGGATGGTCGCATTGGCGCGATCAGAGACTCACTTGAGGCTCACGGATTTATTCATACTCAAATCATGGCCTACTCAGCCAAGTACGCCTCAGCTTTTTACGGTCCATTCAGAGACGCGGTGGGTTCTGCTGGTAATTTAGGAAAGAGTGATAAGAAGAACTATCAGATGGACCCGGCTAACTCTGATGAAGCGATCAGAGAAGTGGCTCTTGATATCGAAGAGGGCGCTGACATGGTAATGGTCAAGCCTGGCATGCCCTATTTAGACATTGTTAGAAGAGTCAAGGAAGAGCTTGTCTACCCAACCTTTGCTTATCAGGTGAGTGGCGAATACGCGATGATCAAAGCTGCTGGACAAAATGGCTGGATCAACGAGGAGGCCGTGATGATGGAATCTTTACTCGCATTTAAGCGCGCTGGGGCAGACGGCATTCTGACTTACTTCGCCAGAGACGCTGCCAGACTTCTGAACGCAAATAAGTAACTTAAAAGAGCAGCGGGACTCGAGGTAAGTCTTATTGCAGACGCTCTAAAAAGCGCTCTGCTTTCATAAATCCGATTACTCTTCTAGAAACTTTTTCTTCGCCGTTTCTATCAAAAAATAAAATGGCTGGTGGCCCAAACAAAGCATATTGTTTCAATATGCGCTGATGCTCCACGGTATTCTTAGTGACATCCACCTGAATCAACTGGTACGTGCCTAGCGCTTCTTTCACTTTCTCATCACTGAAAGTCAACAATTCCATTTCTTTACAAGTAACACACCAATCTGCATAGAAATCCAATAAAACAGGTTGCCCCTTTTGCTTTGCCTGAATCAATACTGCATCTAGCTGCGCTGGAGTAGCAACTCGCTGAAATACCAATCCCGATTCAAGTCGATGCATGGTTTCATTGCTTGATGTCTTTGAGCTTGTGAAAATTGGAGATGCCACCCAAACTGCTAAACCAATCAACAGCACGCCAAAGATTCTTTGAACAATCGTCATCCATGCCCCTGCTTTAGGCAATAGTCCCTTGGCACCAATTGCAAACAGCATCAATGGCAAGCCCATTCCTAGAGCCATAACAAACAACAAAATTCCTCCCATTGGAATTGAACCAGTTTGTGCGATAAATGCTAAGACTCCAGCCAGGGGTGCAGTGACACAAGGACTGGCGATCAAAGTTGAAATCGCTCCCAACATGAATGCACCAATCACACTACCGCCTTCTTGCTTTCCAGCAATGCGATCAATTTTGTTATGCAGCGCTTGCGGTAAACGTAACTCATAAAAACCAAACAAGCTTGCTGCCAACACCAGCAACATCAACGCAAAGACGCTCAATACCCATGGGTTTTGTAACCAAGCCTGAATATTCGCACCAAGCGCAGCCGTGATCATCCCTGCAACGCTGTACATGATCGCCATGCCCAGCACATAAGACAAAGCCAGTACCGTTGATCTCAGTTTAGTAATATCGCGATGTTGATTATTTTTGGAGCCAAATATCACACTCGACATGATTGGCAACATCGGTAGCACGCAAGGCGTTAAAGCCATTGCGAGACCCAAGATAAAGAATGAACCTAGCAAAATGATTGGTGAAATATTTTGCAGCATGCCGGTTAGCAATCCAGCATCATCTCTGGCAGACCATAGATCTGATAAGCCTAATTTTTTGGGCGCACTTACTTCGGCATCCGCGCCTTCCTCATATAAAACACCATTTACAACTGACTGCAGTCCCGACAAGGTGAATCTCAACTCCATCGGTGGGTAACAAATTCCTTTATCAGCACAACCCTGCAACTCCATGCTCAAGATCATTCCTGAAGTATTTTTGTTATTAACTAATGGGAGCAATATGCTGAAATCTTTTGGATAAGTTTCTAATTCTTTACCAAAGTTTTCATCGAATTTGATCTTGCCCTGCGGAAGCTGCGGGACACCCAGGGTTACCTCATCATTATTTTTTATGAGCTTGAACTTGATTGATTCGCGATAGATGTAATAACCCTTTGCAGGTTTTGCATGCAACACAATTTCTTGATTGGATTGGTACTCAGCGCTCACTTGGAATGCTTGCTCAGGCGCAAGAAAGTTTTGTGCCTGCACTGTTATTGCACCAAAAGTTAAGGCAAAGGCAATCAGTAATTTTCTAATCATTTTTTAGCGCTCAACTGAGTATTTAGCCAATTAGCATAATCTGTTTCGACGACATCTAGCTGGATGCAAATAATTTCAGGGACATCGTAAGGGTGGTTTTGTTTTAGCAAATTCATCAATGCCTGTTTATTGGCTTCATTTGTTTTGAAATGAATTGGGTATTCTGTTGTCGTCTCAATTTGGCCTTCCCAACGATAGGTAGACAAGCACTCGGCTTGTATCTGTGCGCATGCAGCCATATTTTTTTCTATGGCCAAGTCTACCAATTTTTTGGCATCCTTCTGCGTAGGCGCTGTTGTGATAATCAGGTACATTGATTCCATCAGACTATTATCTTCCAAACAAAAAAGCCTGGCAAAACCAGGCTTTTTTGCTGAACAGCAGGATTTATTCTGCTGCCGGTGCTTCTGTGACTTCTGGGCGATCTAAAAGCTCAA
>JAGVCB010000073.1 GCA_020059445.1 Polynucleobacter sp.
TCTAAAGCAAAGCTGCGCTCTTTGGCAGACAAAGCTTTGTCTTCAAAAGCCTTGAGCTCAGGCGTGATGTAACGTTCAGCATTTTTTAAAGTTTGGCGACGACGGTAATCATCAGGCACCTTGTCTGTTTGACCATTGGTCACTTCAATAAAAAAGCCGTGTACTTTATTGAACTCAACCCGCAAATTAGCAATGCCCGTTCTTTCTCGTTCGCGAGTTTCTAAATCTAATAAAAATGCGCCGCAGTCATCACTCAATCTGCGCAGTTCATCTAACTCTGCATGGTAACCATCAGCGATGACACCGCCTTCGCGGATCACCACGGATGGTTCTGCTGCAATCGCTGCTTGCAACAAAGCCAAGACTGGAGGAGGGGATGCCAAGGTGCTTGCCAAAGAAGCCAGCAATGAACTTGCTTGATTTGCCTGGCCTGATTGATTTGGTTGAGCCAAGCCATTCAAAGTCTTGGCAATGGTCGGTAAATTGGCCAATGTATCGCGCAGACTGCTCAAGTCACGAGGACGAGCACTGCCCAATGCCAAGCGAGTGCTGATACGTTCAATATCAGCCACGCTGCGCAAGGTTTGACGTAGATCTTCTAAAACAAAGGCATGTTCAATCAATGTACCAAGAGCCTTGTGACGCTCAGTAATCACACCCTGATCACGCAATGGGTGATGCAATGTGTGGCGCAATAAACGACTACCCATGGCGCTTGAACAGGTATCTAACAAAGATAATAAGGTGGGTTCTGTTTCACCACGCAGTGTTTCTGTTATTTCTAAATTACGGCGTGTGGCTGCATCAATGCCAATGAAGTTCTGATCTTCTTCTAATTGGCATCGCAAAATATGAGGCAACTTGCCTTGCCAACCCAAACCTTGCGTGTTGGCACCATAGGCCAAGACTGCAGCGACTGCGGTGAGTGTTGGGGCAAATTTATCTGCATCATCGAACCCTAAGCTTTGCAAACTGCTCATATTGAACAGCTCTAAAAGACGGCGTTGTCCTTCATCGGCTGACCACACCCAATCAGGAATCGTGTGACCTGATAAATGCACTTCTGCAGCACTGGATGCTTGCAAGACTTCTTTGATCGAGCTCTCAGAGCCGAGTGGACAGAGTAGTTCTGCTGCGCGGATGCGATAAATGTAATGGGCTAATTCTTCCGGAGCGCATTGCGTGAAACGCAATTGACCACTGGTGATCGTCAGCCATGCCAAACCCCACATCTTTTTACTGGGAACAATGGCTAATAATGGCGCATCTTCTAAATCACTCATCAATGCTGAATCTGTCACAGTGCCTGGTGTGATGACGCGCATCACGCGCCGCTCAACCGGACCTTTAGAAGTGGCAGGATCGCCGACTTGTTCAGCAATTGCGACAGATTCTCCAGCTTTGACAAGCTTGGCTAGATATTGTTCGGCAGCATGGTAGGGAATGCCTGCCATTTTGATCGGTCTACCCGATGATTGACCGCGTTGGGTCAAAGTGATGTCTAGGAGGCGAGCGGCTTTTTCAGCATCATCGAAGAAGAGCTCATAAAAATCGCCCATCCGAAAAAATACCAAGGAGTGAGGATGCTCAGCTTTGATGCGCAGAAATTGCTGCATCGCTGGCGTATGCGTTGCCAACTCCTGGGTATTCATTAACTGCTGAGATCTTCTGGTGTGATGCCGTAGGCAGTGAATGAGTGTTGTGACTCAGTGGTTTCAAGAATGCGTGCTGGGATACCGACGGCTGTAGCACCTGCCGGAACGGCTTTAAGCACGACCGCATTAGAACCGATGCGAGCACCTGCGCCCACCACAAAACCACCCAATACTTTTGCGCCAGCACTCACCACCACGCCAGCCTCTAAAGTTGGGTGACGCTTGGTGCCTTTGTACAAAGAAGTGCCACCAAGAGTGACACCTTGATAAATCGTGCAATCATCACCAATCACGGTGGTCTCACCAATCACAACGCCTAGGCCGTGATCAATGAACACGCGCTTACCCACGACCACAGCAGGGTGGATTTCAATACCGGTGATGAAACGAGCCGTATGAGAAACGATTCTGGCCAATAACTTCAGACCAATGCCCCATAAAAAATGAGCCATGCGATGCAGCCAAATGGCGTGTAAGCCAGGATAGCAAAGGATTACCTCCAGACGGGTGCGCGCGGCATGGTCTCGGGAAATGATGGAGTCAATGTGATCGAATAAAGGCATTACTTGATTTTACCGTGTTGGAGCATTTGTTTCGCGATACCGCGTAAAAGATCAATTTCTTCTTTTTGTAAGGCTGCTCTGGCAAACAAGCTTTGGAGTCTGGGCATGAGTTTTTTAGGATTTTCTGGGTCCAGATAGCCAATGGCCTCTAAACCTTGTTGCCAATGCTCGAGCATTGCGGCAATGGCGCTAGGATCTGCTAATTCAGGGACATTTTTTGAAGCCAGGGTCTCGGGTGGGATTGAATCAATCGCCAGTTCTTTCATCAAGCCTTGGCGCATCGAATAAGCCACGATCATCATGGCTTGGGCAAGATTCAAAGAAGGGTAGTTGGGATTGGCATCGATCCACACCCGATGGGTGCAACGTTTGAGATCTTCATTATCTAGGCCTGTGCGCTCAGTACCAAAGACAAAGGACACGGGCTTATTTGCTACAACTGCTGAACTTGCCATCGACACCGCTTCAAACAATGAAATAGCCGGTGGACCAAATTCACGATCCCTGGCGGTCAGACCAAAGACCAGCTGACTATCCCCCAAAGCGTCGAGCATGGTTTCATGATTTTGAGCATCTTCTAGAACGTCAAAAGCCCCGCTCGATAAAGAGATGGCCTCGGCTTTTCTAGCCATGTATTCATAGGCTGGATTGACCAAATGCAAGGCTGAAAAACCCATGGTTTTGATGGCGCGGGCTGCAGAGCCCACATTTCCGGGGTGGCTGGTGCGCATCATGACCCAACGAATTGGCCAGTTTTGGTTCAAAACTCCCAATTGATCCTCATTTCGGGCTAAAATCTGTTTTCGCCGTTCAGCTTGATTGCTGGACATTGCTCTTCTCCAATTCGTTGTGTTACTTAAATACTATGCATCCCATGCTTAATGTGGCCATTAAGGCCGCGCGTCGCGCAGGAAATATTATCAACCGAGCATCGCTGAATAGCGAGCGTATTCAGGTTACCCGCAAGCAACACAATGATTTTGTCACTGAAATCGATCAGGCTGCAGAAGCTGCCATTATCGATACTTTGAAAGAAGCTTTTCCTGATCACAGCTTTTTAGGGGAAGAAACCGGCGAAACACCATCAAGTAGCACCAATCAAACGTCCAACCATGTATGGATCATCGATCCATTGGATGGTACAACCAATTTCATTCATGGCTTTCCACAATACGCAGTATCGATTGCACTAGCAGTGGATGGCGTATTGCAACAAGCCGTGGTGTATGACCCCAACCGGGATGAACTGTTCACCGCCACTCGTGGTGCGGGTGCTTATGTTAACAACCGTCGTTTGCGTGTGGCTGGCCGTTTGAAAATGTCAGAAGCACTTTTAGGCACTGGTTTTCCGTATCGCGAAGATCAAAGTGTTGAAGAGTATTTAGAAATCTTTGCCAAGATGACACGTCAGTGTGCTGGCTTGCGTCGTCCGGGCGCCGCATCTTTGGACTTGGCCTATGTGGCTGCAGGTCGCTTGGATGGATTCTTTGAATCAGGCTTAAAGCCATGGGACATGGCAGCCGGCATCTTGTTGATCACTGAATCAGGTGGCTTGGTGGGTAACTACGCAGGTGAAGAGGGTTACATGCAGTCAGGAGAAATCATGGCAGCTAACCCACGCATCTTCGGCCAATTGGTGACCGCTTTGCGCGATCATTCAAAACCTCAAGCTTAAAAATAAAAAAATCAAAGATAAAAGATAAAAGAAAAAGCTTAAGCAATCAGTCGATTGCTTAAGAACGCACCAAATCCAAAGCTTTGACACCCGCAGAGGTGATGCTCAGTGCATTGCCTTTGGGCAGGACTGTTTCAGGATGATCAAAATCCCAATCAGATAAAACCCAGCGCTGCCATGACTGACCGCCCAAAGATTCTTCGTGATAACTAGGACGATGGGTATGCCCGTGAATCACTCTTTGACAATTGGTCATAGACACCAAGCTGGCGGTGGCGGTGATGGTCACATCACCTTTGACCTGAATCACATCAGGAGTGAAACGTTGTGCACGGTGATACTTGGCCGTGCTGTTGCTGCGCAATGAGCTGGCGATATTGACTCGTAATGAAGTTGGCAACATCAAAAATAATTTTTGTACAAAGCCGCTTCTCACCACAGACCTAAAACGTTGGTAACTCTTATCTGCCGTACACAAGGCATCACCGTGGGTGAGTAACCATGTTTGCTCAGCGATTGTGACAATTTGAGGGTCTCTCAAAATTTCCATGTCTGCTTTTTGAGCATAGGCCTCACCAAGTAAAAAATCACGGTTGCCATGCATGAAGTAAACCTTCGTACCCTGCTGCTTGAGTGCTTTGATTTTTTGAGCGACTTCGAGGTGGAAGGGTGATCTTGCCTTGGCATCATCACCCACCCAAAACTCAAACAAGTCACCCAAAATAAACAAAGCTTCATGGGTGCGAGCCTCTTTCTCAAGAAATTCAAAAAACCTCTCTGCCGTTCTAGGCATCGATGGGGTCAAATGAAGATCAGAAATGAAGAGAGCGCTCGCGTGCATGATCACTCTTCTAGGATGGTTGCTGTGATGATCGTGACATCTTCCTTAGGCACATCTTGATGAAAGCCTGAACTGCCAGTCTTCACTTGGCGAATCGCGTCGACCACGTCCATGCCCTCAGTCACTTCACCGAACACCGCATAACCCCAACCTTGTGAAGTTGGTGCAGAGAAGTTTAAAAAAGCATTGTCAACAACGTTGATGAAGAACTGTGAACTAGCTGAATGAGGGTCGTTGGTTCTGGCCATTGCTACGCTGCCACGCTTGTTTGGTAAACCGTTATCAGCTTCGTTTTCAATCGTCGCTTTGGTTGGCTTTTGTTTCATGCCAGCAGTCATGCCGCCGCCTTGAACCATGAAGTTAGCAATCACGCGATGAAAAATCGTACCGTCGTAATGACCAGAGCGAACATAGTCTAAAAAGTTCTCAGTCGATTTAGGTGCTAATTCATCATTCAATGTCAATGTGATATTGCCCATGCTGGTATTTAATTGCACTTTTGCCATGCTGCGTCCTTCTCCATGTAATGAGGGATTGATTCCCTTCGTAAAAAATAAAACAAACTAAAACTTAAACTTAATAAAAAAACAATCAAAGCTAAAGCCACGTCCAAATCAACACATTCAGACGCATCACAACTGTTTACTTCAGAATATCCTCAGCCAATTTCATCTTGCGGCGACTATCCACCAACCGGCGATCGAGTTGCACTGCTTTGCCATAAGATCTAGAAGCCAAGCGTGTGTAGACATCGCCCAAGTTCTCTAAAGCAGTTGCAAAACTAGGTTGAACCTTGAGAGCCAACTCTAAGTACTCTTTGGCTTGATCAAGATCACCGCTTTGTGCTTCAAGAACGGCTAGATTGTTATATGGCTCAGGCAGTTCTGGGAACTGTTGGGTAAGTTCTAAAAGCGTCTTTTTTGCCGCATCCATTTGACCCATTTCAATTTGGATTCTTGAGCGCACAAAACGCAACTGCACGTTGCGAGGATTAACGCCCAACTCTTTATCAATCGCAATAACCGCCTCAGGCAGTTTCTTACTGGTGATCAGCTTATAGATGTCTTGGGGAATGGCATTTTTATTCTTAGGCTCTGGCACTCGTTGTAAAACAATGAAGGGTGTGGCCAGTGATGGTTGCATTTGCGCCGATTGAACAGCGCTTGGGTTATTTTCAAACGGTGATGGATCAGATTTTGCAGCAATATCAGAGCGACTGACTTTCGGCGCAGTCAAGCTTGATGGCGGTGTGACTGTTTGAGCCATCACAGCTTGAGCTGAGATAAAACAAAGAATCCCGAGAGCCATTTGCTGCAGGGTAAGACTTTTCTGGAAAAGCATTTTCATAAAACAGGCCCGGGATCGAAGGAATAGGGTGATTTTAAAGCAGATACGATAACGAATTAGCTATACTCATTGATCAGTCTAACAAATCGCCAGACCACTGGAGTATTTCTAAGATATTGCCTTAAATAACACCTTAATGAAAGTGATTTCATTAAAATCACGACATAATAAATATCAAATCACCAAAAGAAATTTTCAGAATAAATAATCAGAAATCCCACGCTTTTATATGCTGCATATTTTTAACACCCTGACGCGCCGTAAAGAAATATTCAAGCCCATTGAGCCAGGCAAAGTAAAGCTCTATGTTTGTGGCATGACTGTTTACGACTTTTGTCATATTGGCCATGCTCGGGTGATGGTGGTGTTTGACATGGTGCAGCGTTGGTTAAGAGCTTCTGGCATGGATGTGACTTACGTCAGAAACATCACAGACATCGACGACAAAATCATCA
>JAGVCB010000173.1 GCA_020059445.1 Polynucleobacter sp.
CATATGATGTCTTAAACGTTGCTGGGCCAAAACCTAGACCAACATATGCTTCGTGGGTGCTTGCCATATTTTTACCTGAATAAACTGCACCCGGGTAGCTGTAATAGATTGTTCCAACATCTACAGCAACACCAGCAACTTCGGTTTTATAACCACCGTAGTAATCAATCTCCAAATTAACACTTGCATTTGGGGCAGTCCAATCCGAAACATTTGACGCCCATGTACCAAGATAAACACCTGATTTATGTGCAAAATCGATACCGCCTTGAATTGCAGCGTTATCACCATTTTGTTTTATGCCACGAAAACGATAGTCGCTGGTTGCGCCAACGTTGTAACCAATCGTGTATTCAGGCACTGGTGCTGTGGCTTGAGCCAACACTGTGCCAGAAGATAAAGTAGCAGCTGCTGCCAAAGCGATCGCTGAGAGAGTTAAGTAAGTTTTCATATGTTGCACTCCTAATAAACAATCCAAGGAAAATTCCTTGCAAACATATAAAGCAAAAGCTGTGCCAGTTTTATTTAATTCAATATAAACAATGGCTTATTTGCCACATTAATTGATAAACTAGTTACTATTGCTTCAATGCACCATTTAGGTATGCACGCCATGCACCAAAATGAAGCACTACATTGGTGCATGAGATTCTCATATTTTTGGTAAAAAGATACTATTAAAGAAATTCCTCTGGAGACTGTATGAACCCGCAAGACATCATTGAAAAAATGCAAAGCATTGCTAACGACATGCAAACCAAAGTGGGCGATGCAATCCGCCAATCGCCAGCCAAAGACTTAGAACAGAATGTTCGTGGCTTGATGACCCAGGGATTTCAGAAACTAGACTTGGTCACTCGCGAAGAATTTGATGTGCAAACACAGGTGCTCGCTAAGACACGCGCAAAATTAGAAGAGCTTGAAGCGAAGGTCAGTGCTTTAGAAAAGAAGTGATTGCCTATTTAGCTGCCAAGTGATGCTTCAGTGGCTTTGGATAATATAAAAACCAAATAAACGACATCACTTGCAACACTAAAAATATTAAAAAGACTTGGCGAAAAGCCTCTGGTTTTGTAAAGCCTTGAGCACTCATCAAGTCGATGCCCCAACCAATGCTCCATTGGAAAATAAAAGCTCCCACAAAGATCAATAAGTTGTAACTGGTGCTAGCTAAACCTGCGTTGCGTGATGGAAATGCTGTGATCACACAACTCTGGCCCAAAATATGACCAGTGGCTGTGATCGCTAAAATAATCCATACAATCCAACTCAATTGAATTTGCCAAGTGATAGCAATCAATTGAGCCACCAAACCAAAGCCCAACATATATTTGATGTAGTTAAGGGTTTGGTAGCCCTGTCGATTAGCACGAGGAATGAACCAAGCATTGAAGGCATAACCTAACAGCATCACGCCATTGAATAAAAATAAAATTTGTGCAGTCTCAACCGAGCCATACCCAAGCACATCGATCATCCATGGACCAATCCACAGTGTTTGCAAAGCTAAAAACCCACCGTGGTTAATCACACCGACAGGCAACATTCTTAAAAAGAATGGATTTAAAAAAACATTCTTTAAACCAATCGACTGGTGATCATCGCTCAAGGGTGCATTGTTTTTGTGCGGATGGTCATCAAATGTTGGCAGGCCAAAACGTATGGCAATAAAACCAATCAAAACCATTAACGCCATGACAATAAAAATGCCGCGCCAGCCAATATAAGGCAGAGATAACTGAACAGGCACCGTGGTTATCAAAGCACCCACCGTACCAAAGACCAACATCCCCGAAGCAAGCTGCCCTTGCTGCTCCAGCGCAAACCACCTGCGATAGGCTGTGAATGCAGCCATCAAACAAGCTGAAACACCAATACCAATCAATAAGCGCCCAACGGTTAAACCAAACAATGATTCTGAAAAAGCAAAAACAAGCGTGCCAGCCAAAGCCATTAACAACAAAATACTTTCAACTCTTCTCACACCAAATTTATCAAGCGCAATGCCCAAAGGTATTTGCATCGCTGAGAAACCGATGAAATAAGCAGCCGATAAAAGTCCTAACTGGGCATTGCTGATTTTTAAATCAGCCATCAAATCCGGAGCAATCACTGCATTCACAGAACGGAATGCGTAAGACAAAATATAAGCAAAAGCAAAAAAGATAAATACCTTGAGCGCTAATGCACCCTTCATCGGCAAAGCTGGAGTGGGATGACTCATAGCCACTTAGTAAGGCTTGAACCCAGAGAAGAACATTTCGTGAGCATCCGTCTGAATCAGTTTTTCAAGAGACACTTCGCCGTTAATTGTTTGTAAAAGACTTTATTGATAAATTTGGATTTGCCCATCAGGGAACTGACGCTACACAATTCTAAATCTCAACAATCTTTTTTTGGCATCTGGGCCATCACCTTGAAGCAACCATTCTTTAGCGCCTAATTCAATGCTGGATTGTCCAGCAGTTTTAATGGTCACTGTCTTTTCAATAGGTGCTGATGAATTTTTCAAATTACTCAACATGCCTGTTTGTAGATACTCTAAAAGGTTATTGGTATCAAATTTTTGACTGATGTCTTTGGGAACATTAATAACCCCAACGGCATAAAGTGAATTCTCAACCTTTGAAGCCTCAATCGTCATGGTCATTTTTTGACCATCAAAAAGAATTGATTTTTCTGCACGGCTTGGCTTGCCTGGATACAGGGCTTCATAGAGTAAATCGTCTGCACGAACCGTTCTCCAATCCAAAGTTGGGGAACATGCAGAAAGGCTCAATAACAAGCCAAGAATGATGAATAAATTTCGCAACATGATTTGTTTAATTTGCATAAAATAAGATTATGCCCACTCAACCTCATCTCAGCAGATTTATGACAATCAAACTCTTTTTAGCAGCCAGCTTAATCTCAGTATTCAGTCTCCTATCGGGCTGTGCGTCAGATACCCAGCAATCAGTACCAAATTTCAAGATTTCTGAAATATCAGGCAAAACTTTGACCCAAGCAGACATTGCTGGGAAAGTAACAGTGATTAATTTTTGGGCAACCAGTTGCGTGACCTGCGTTAAAGAAATGCCTGACTTGGTCAATACCTATGAGAAGTACAAATCTCAAGGTCTAGAGTTCATTGCCTTGGCCATGTCTTATGACCCACCGATGTACGTGGTGAA
This sequence comes from Polynucleobacter sp., assembly GCA_020059445.1. Taxonomy (GTDB): domain Bacteria; phylum Pseudomonadota; class Gammaproteobacteria; order Burkholderiales; family Burkholderiaceae; genus Polynucleobacter. The sequence goes on from JAGVCB010000173.1 coordinate 3,174, forward strand.
CTTTGCTGAAACACGCAAACTGCCATTCATTGTTGCAATGGATTCAGATGGAAGTGCAGCAAAAGCATTTGGAAAAATTCAGTTAACCCCAACAACGCTGGTGATTAACAAGCAGGGGAAAATCATCAAGCGCTATGTTGGTGAACCTAACTGGAATGACTTCCACAGGTTGCTAGAAAAATCTTTGGCAGATAAAAGCTAACTCTAAGTTAGTTTTAAGCTAGTTCTGAACTAGTTACTTACCTGCCATTTGGTTTTGATTAAACAACACCTGCCTTGTGGGCTTGCTCATCTGCGTGATAACTTGATCTGACCATCGCACCAACAGCCGCATGAGTAAAACCCATCGCATAAGCTTCTTTCTCAAACATGGCAAATGTATCAGGATGCACATAACGACGCACAGGTAAATGATGCCCTGATGGGGCCAAATACTGGCCAATTGTGAGCATATCGATATCATGCTCACGCATGTCTTTCATCACTTCTAAAATTTCTTCGTCTGTCTCGCCAAGACCAACCATCAAACCACTCTTGGTTGAAACATGAGGATAGCGAGCCTTAAAATCTTTTAACAACTTCAAAGAATGCATGTAGTCTGAACCAGGGCGTGCTTCCTTGTATAGGCGGGGCACGGTTTCTAGGTTGTGATTCATCACATCTGGCAAGCCATCATTGAAAATATCTAAAGCCTTCTCAAGTCTACCCCTGAAGTCTGGCACCAAGACTTCAATTTTTGTTTGGGGAGATGATTCTTTTGTCTTGGTGATGCAATTCACAAAGTGCTGAGCACCGCCATCACGAAGATCATCGCGATCAACGCTGGTGATCACGACATAAGAGAGCTTTAAGGCTGCAATTGTTTTAGCAAGATTATTCGGCTCTTCTAAATCAAGAGGATCTGGTCTGCCATGACCAACATCGCAAAATGGGCAGCGGCGTGTGCATTTATCACCCATGATCATGAATGTTGCAGTGCCTTTACCAAAACACTCACCTATATTTGGACAACTGGCTTCTTCACAAACAGTCACCAATTGATTTTCACGAAGAATCTTTTTGATCTCATTAAAGCGAGAGTTACCAGAAGCAGCCTTGACCCTGATCCAATCAGGTTTTTTTAATACTTCTTCAATCGGCACAATCTTGATTGGAATGCGCGATGTCTTATCAGCAGATTTTTGTTTTTGATTTGGATCGTAGGTCTTGGTCATGACCGCACCTCTAATTGTTGAGATAAATGGCTCACTATATTTTTTGCCACAATGTCGATATTGTCGCTCACCCCAAGACTCTTCATATCAATTGTCTTTAAACCCTCATAACCACAGGGGTTGATTGCCAAAAAGGGCTTCAAATCCATATCCACATTGAGTGCTAGACCATGATAACAACATTGCTTGGTCACTTTAAGCCCCAAAGCAGCAATCTTGGCACCATGAAGTTCCGCAGGGATTGATGGCTCATTGGCCAGGTAGATACCTGGTGCTCCTGCTTTTCTTTGACTCACAATCTCAAAATCTGCCAAGGTATCAATGATTGCTTGCTCGATACGATGCACTAAATCTCGAACAAATAAGCGTTTGCGTCTCAAATCCAACAGTAGATAAATGACCAATTGCCCAGGGCCGTGATATGTGATCTGACCACCTCGATCAATTGGTACCAAAGGTATTTGTGCGTTCGGGTGAAGCATGTGTGCGGCATCCCCAGCTTGGCCCAATGTGTATGTCGGTGGGTGTTGTAACACCCAAAGCTCATCCGGTGTTTCTGCTGAGCGTTGCGCCGTGAAATTTTTCATCGCCTCAAATGTTGGCAAATACTCCTGCAACCCTAATTGGCGAATGATGATTGTCATTATTTATAAAACAACGCTCACCATTGGGTGCGTCGAAAGAGTTCTGTAGAGCTCATCCAATTGTTCACGACTTGTGACATGCACCGTAACTGTCAAACCCAAATAATTACCATTTTTTGATGGCCTGCATTCAGTGGTGCTGATGTCATAATTTTTATCAAACTGTAAGACAACATTCTGAACAGCTTCTTGATAGCCAGGCACGGACTTACCCATGACTTTAATGGGAAAGTCACACGGGTATTTAATCAGTGATTCTTCTGCTGGAATATCCATGATTAATGATTACCTTGAGGATTGGGTTGCCCATGAAAAGCACTCAAGATCAAATCTCGGATGCAATGCAATTTACGGTGGAAAAAATGATCGGCACCCGGTATCACTTGCACAGTCAACTCTTGAGGTCTGGCCCAATCCAATACACTGCTTAGAGGAATCACATCGTCCACTTCACCATGGATCACAATCGTGCTCTTAGGCACTGGCGCAACATCCCACTTACCTGTTGCCGAGCCCACCATGATCAATCGCTCGGGCGGCATGTTCATTTCTTCTAACTGCTTCACAACATAACTGCTGACATAACTGCCAAAAGAAAAGCCTGCCATCACCAAAGGTAATTCAGCAACTAATGATGGCCAGCCTTGTCCTTCTAATTCAGGAATCTCTTGCCAACCAAAAGAATCTTTCATCCAGGCAATGACGGCCAACAAATCTTGGGTCTCCCCTTTACCATCGTCGTGCACGCCCTCAGATGCACCAACTCCTCTGAAGTTGGGCCTAACAGTCACATAATTTAATTGTGTAAAAGTACGGGCCAAAGTTTGCGCTACTTTGTTATCCATTGTGCCGCCCAACAGCGGATGAGGATGCGCCACCAAGGCAATACCTCTTGGGCGAAAATTTGCTGGGTCATGCTTCAAACCCTCAGGCAAATCCAAAGAAGCCTCAATGATTCCAACAGGACCTTTCAAATGAATTTTGATGGTTCGATTCACTTAATCAATCCTTAATCGCTCAACCACTTGGCCCTTAACAAAATGTGTATCAATGATTTCATCAATGTCACTCTGATCAACGGCTGTGTACCAAATACCCTCCGGGTAAACAACCATCACTGGGCCATGAGCACAACGGTCTAAACATCCCGCTTTATTAACTCTCACCTTGCCCTCTCCAGAAAGACCCAAGTCCTTGCAACGAAGCTTGGCATGCTCGAAAAGGCCTTGAGCATTGTGCTGGGCACAACAGTCTCTACCGTTTTCACGTTGGTTCAAACAAAAGAATAAGTGATATTTAAAGTGGCTCATATTGAAAATTATATAGACGACTTGGGTTTCAAGCCTTTTATTAAAGATAAGCATGCTGCCACTGGCCAAATCCAAGCCAGCCATGACATCAAATGATTAAAGTGCAACAAACGCCCTTGGCGCCATTCTTGAATGGTCACCAAATAGTATGGGTTTTGTGGCAAGAAATTAACCAAGAAAAGCATTCCTAGCAGGGCGCAAATACCAATCACATACAAAGACGCTCTGTTCAATTGCAAGGCACCAAATAATAGAATTGTTGAAAATATCATTCCCCACAGTGCGGGAGGTGTTAACCACGCAAAGCTCTTATCAGCTCCAAACTGCATTCCTGAAAACAAGCCCTTCAAAATGATCGTGATAATCAGCAAAAAAAATAGCAGGGGCAATCGTGGTGCACTTTTGCGCATGGTCAATGCAATGGTGATGCCAGAAAAAATCCAAGCCAACATGGTTGTGGCAATTTCAATTGTGGCAAAGTTAAAAGTACTGGTCCAAAGAATTGAATTGGGCCACTTGGTCGGAAGACCACCCATGGCCAACCATGCTGTTTGAGGATAAATTTGCGCCCATGGAAATGACATTAACAACAAAATACCGCTAGATCGAACCCCAAACCATTCAATCCTTTTTCTTTGAAAAACACTTCCTGAAAGCCAAGTAGGATCGAATGTGATGGCAATGAGCGCGCCTATCGCCACACCAGATATGTTTGCCCACCAATCAACATTGCTAGGTATCCGAGTGACTAGCCAAGTCTGTAAAGATTCCAAGCATCCGGAAAGAAGTGCGCCAATGATGATTGATAGCAACAGGGCGCGATAAGATTTTAGGCGGGGATAAATCGCAAAAATAATTAAAAATCCCAAAGGCATGTAACCCAAGATATTGGTAAAAACATCAAATGATGTGATGTACCGAGGTATTGGCGCAAAAATCCAATCCAAATAAGTGGCGCCCACACTGATATTGAAATTAAACGGATAAATACTCGCGTAAATGATCAATAAAATATAAGCCAAACAGGCCATCCTTGCGGTTGGCATTGGCAAATCTGGCCAGTTGAGGCGTTGAGGTCTTTGAAAATTCCCTGACATAACCACATAGTACCTACAATATTGATATGGCGATAAATTGGATCCTAGAAAGTGTTGATCAAAGTGCTTCAACCAATGAAGACTTGATGGCTAGGTGGCGAGCTGGTCAGCTGTGGGAGCCCATCGCCAGAAAAGCCATCACACAAACTTCTGGCAAAGGTCGCCTTGGCAGAGCTTGGGTCAGTCATGCTAAGCAAGCCCTGACATTTTCAGTGGCCTACCCATTTAAAAAAAGTATTTCTGAACTTTCAGGCTTAAGCCTTGCTTGCGGGCTTGCTGTGATCAAAGGCATCAGTCAAGCAAGCGGTATTTCTCAAGAAGACTTAAAAAAACAAGGTCTTGGTCTCAAATGGCCCAACGATATTTTCCTCAATGATAAAAAATTAGCCGGCATGCTCTTGGAGGGCGGCCAAATTGATTCATCTCAACCCACTTGGCTTGTGATTGGCATTGGGATTAATTTGACGACCGATGAAGCTTTGGAAAATTGCATTCAACGCCCCATTGCCAGCTTAGATCAGATCAGCCAAGTTGAAGCGATGGATGCTGATGTGTTGTGGCTTGCCATACTCAAAGAGCTGGCAGAAACCATCGAACTCTTTGAGCAACATTCATTTGCGAAATTTCAGGATGAATGGAACTCATGGGATATTTATAAAAATAAAACCTGTACCATCATTCAGAATGAACAAATACAGCATGAGGGTTTTGAGCGAGGAGTCGATGATCAAGGTCACTTACTCATTGAGTCTAACCATCAAATACAAAAAATTATCAGTGGCGATGTTTCTCTAAAGGCAAAAGCATGAGCATCTTATTGATCGATATCGGCAACAGTAGACTTAAATGGGCCATCGCCTCTAGTAACAGTGATTCGAATGCTGATTTTGTTGAGCAAGGCGCGAGCGTGAATGACTCTCCCAATCAACTTGCTCAATTTGATCAACTATCAAAAAATCAAACCATTGAAAAAATCATCTGCTCAAGCGTCATCAGCGAAGATCAAACACTTGCTCTTAAAAAGCATTTAAAAACGATCATGACGCAAGCATCGTGGTTTCAAATCAATGGCGCATCAGCCATAGAGAAACTAGGCAGCCAATACGATCAAGCAGAACAATTGGGCGCAGATAGAAGAGCGATGGCACTTGGCGCTCATCACATGTTTCCAGATAAAAATGTTTTGGTGATCAGCGCTGGAACTGCCACGACCATTGACCTCATTACGCCGACTCAGCACTTGGGTGGCTGGATCATTCCTGGCATGGCATTGATGACCAACGTACTCAATTTAAATACAGCTCAATTGCCCAAGGTTGCAACCGATCAAGAAAAATTCTCATTAACAATAGGCACCAACACCAACAATGCCATTTACCAAGGTATTTTGGCCAGTCACTTAGGCGCAATCTTAATTGCACAAGAATATGCAAAGAATCAGAAAATTAAATTGGATCTGATGATTGTGACCGGTGGCAATGCCAAAACATTGGCCACACACCTAAAAGAATCATCTCCATCAATACCGGTTCATCATGAGGAACAAATGGTGCTTAAGGGCCTTTTGGCTTGGAATAAGATGGGATTAGCTTCATGAGTAAAAAACTAAAAGCCGCTTTGATCATTTCAATATGCATTGTTATTTTGTTGGCCTTACAAATTAATGCTAACTCTTTCAGAGCTAAAAGCACCATCAACGCTTGGGTAGAAACTGCGTTTCAAGGATCAACAAGCGCTGTTCAGGAAAACGATCAAATCAAACTTCTGAGCCCAGCGCAATCAAAATCACCAGAATCATCAAGCCCTGATCTTGTTAACAAGAGCAGTCGTTGATCGATCATGGATAAAAGGGATGGCATAAGCTTTGCCTCCCCAAGTTTTGACCAAGGCTGTTTCGGCTAAATCATCAATTTGATAATCTCCGCCTTTGACATAAATATCAGGTCTAACTTCAGCAATCAGCTCAACCGGTGTTTTTTCTTCAAACATCACGACCAAGTCAACAGACTCCAAAGCTGCTAACAGGGCCATGCGGTCATCTTGAGCATTAAGTGGTCTGGCATCACCTTTGCCCAATAGACGCACAGAACTGTCTGAATTCACCCCTAACACCAAACTTGCACCCAGACTTTTAGCTTGAGCCAAATAACTCACGTGACCTCTGTGCAAGATGTCAAACACACCATTTGTAAAAACAACTGGCTTTGGCAAATGCTTTAAAGCTTCCTGTAGATTTTCTACAGGACAGATCTTCTTCTCAAATGCTGGTAATGGTAATTTATTAAGATTTGGCGTCGTCATATGCAACATCTTACAACTGACTAAATATTTTCTAAATTATTTAGCAATGTTTCTGCATGCTGCGTGATCAGCAACTGCTCTTCTGCTTCAATTTTCTGCAAATTGGCTGTCATCAAACGAGTTCTTGGATTTTTTTCAAATTCAGCACGATGATTGATTAAAAAATTCCAATACAAGGTGGTCATGGGGCATGCATCAGGTCCATACCTTTTACTGGATTGGTATGCGCAAGACTCGCAATAATTACTCATTCTTTTAATGTAAGCGCCACTTGCAACGTAGGGCTTGCTGGTAAATCTTCCGCCATTAGCAAACAAAGCCATACCAGCTGTATTGGGTAACTCAACCCACTCAATTGCATCGACATAAATAGCGAGATACCACTCACACACTTGCTGAGGCAATAATTCAGCCAACAAAGCAAAATTACCTGTGACCATCAATCTTTGAATGTGGTGCGCGTAGCCATATTTCAAAGTCTGTTGAATAGCATCTTTCATACAAGCCATTTTGGTATCAGCCGTCCAATACCAATCAGGCAACTTTCTTTGATGCTGATAAAAGTTATCTTCTGCCATTTTTGGCATGTCCAAGTAATACATGCCACGAATAAATTCTCGCCAACCCAATATTTGACGTATAAAGCCTTCCACAGCGCTTAAAGTTACTTGACCATTTTTATAAGCCTCTACCGCAGCATCAACCACTTCTTGTGGATCAATCAACTTCAAATTGAGTGATGTGGACATGATGGAGTGCCAACCAAATGGTGTGTCCGTCCACATAGCATCCTGGTGAACGCCAAACAAAGGCAAGCGATGCTCCACGAAATGGTCCAAGGCCAACAAAGCTTGCTCTCTTGTCACCGCCCATGCAAAATTTTCTAGCTCCCCAGGATGCTTGGGATACTTTGATTCAACATGCGCGATCACTTCCTTGCTGATTGCATCAGGCGTGAACCACTTTGGTTCAGTTATTTTCCCTGGTCCTTTTTTAGGATAGGGCTTTCTGTTTTGCTCATCAAAGTTCCACTGACCACCCTCAGGCTCACCATCTTCTTGAATCAAGATTTTATGTTTTTTGCGCAGATAGCGATAAAAATATTCAAGCCTGATTTCTTTTTTATTGCCCACCCATTCTTTGAACTCATCAAGCCCGCAATAAAAATGATCATCTGGCGCAAGGGTCAAATAGATTTCAAGCTCACCGGCCAAATCTTGTAACTCTTTTCTTAAGCGCCACTCGCCTGGCTCAACGCAGACCAAATGCGTGAATTGGTGCTTCTGAATGTGCTCTTTGAGAACTGAGACTATTGATAGCTTGCTATCCTTCACATAGGTCAGCTTATATTTTTTATTTTTTTTCCATAAAAATCAAA
>JAGVCB010000092.1 GCA_020059445.1 Polynucleobacter sp.
ACCAAACATCACAATCACAATCGAGACCGGGACATCTAACCAAATCAGCAGGGCATACAAACAGAGCATGCCCAAGACTGAGAGATTTTCATTGAAGTTCTGAACTGCAATCGAATGTCCAGCTGATAACAGCACGTGACCACGGTGCTGTAAAAGGGCATTCATAGGCACCACGAAGTAACCAGCCAGCCAACCAATCGTCGCTAAGAAAATATAGGCGATCAATAGGTAGAGTGGAATCGTGAACAAGCCCAAGTCAATCATCACATTTGGCACCAAGTCACGGTTATAAATTGCCAGAACCATCACCAAAGCGCCCATCATCACACCGTAAATCAAAACGCTCAGAGATTGTTTCAAAGGAATGCGTGAAGCTGCCCAAATAGAACCACCAGCCACACCAAAAGCAACCACCGCTTGCAATATCGCTCCTTCAGACAAACTCATGCCCAAGGCAGATTCAGCCCATTTGAGAACGATGAACTGTAGGGTTGCGCCAGCCCCCCAGAAGAGTGTTGTAACAGATAGAGAGATTTGACCTAAGCGGTCTTTCCAAAGTGTGTCAAAGCAGTGTTTGAAGTCTTTGATCAAGCGTATTGGATTTTTTTCTTGCTGCGGGTATCTGGCCCCAGTATCTGGAATCTTCAAATTAAAGCCTGCTGCAATCAGATAAATGAATGCAATCACGCAAATCGCAGCCTCAGGCGCAGTATCAATTCCAGTGTCTAAAAACGGTAACTCAAAGCCTAACAAAGCTGAAGAGAGCTTGTTGGAAATCAGAGCACCACCCAAGACTGTGCCCAAAATAATTGAGCCAACCGTCAAGCCTTCGATCCAGCCATTGGCCACGACCAGCTTCTCAGGGGGAAGTAATTCGGTCAAAATACCGTATTTGGCAGGTGAATACGCTGCAGCACCAAAACCCACGATGGCGTAAGCTGCCAAAGGGTGTAGAGTGAACATCATGGCAATACAGCCAATGATCTTGATGCTGTTAGTCCAGAACATCACATTGCCCTTGGGGCGTGAGTCAGCAAAGGCACCAACAAAAGCAGCGAGTAAAACGTAGGAAAGAACGAAGAAAAGTTTTAGAAGCGGAGTCATCCAGGCTGGAGCCTGGAGTTGATATAACAGCGCAATGGCAGCAATCAAGAGCGCGTTGTCGGCGAGCGACGAAAAAAATTGCGCCGCCATAATTGTGTAAAAACCTGGTTTCATTCGTACAATTCAGTTATGAGATGCCATTAAAACACGAAAGTGAGTTTTTTCTGTCAAGACCGATATTTGCCCATATTCACACTGATGCCTTAAGTCACAATCTTGAGCGCATCAGGCAGCTCGTGCCTGGCTCTAAAGTTTGGTCAGTGGTCAAAGCCAATGCGTATGGCCATGGTTTAGAAGCAGCTCTTAAGGGCCTATCTCTTACAGATGGTTTTGCCTTATTGGATCTGGCCGAAGCCAAAACCCTGAGAGAAAAGGGTTGGACAGGACCGATTTTGTTGTTAGAAGGCTTGTTTGCCCAAGAAGATATCTTTACCGCCACCGACTTGCAATGTGACTGTGTGGTTCATGACTTCAATCAAATTGATTGGCTAGAGGCCCTGAGTGAGGCTCGCTCATCGGTACGACTCCCTCATATCTATCTGAAAATGAACACCGGTATGAACCGTTTGGGTTTTACCCCAGGGCAATACCGTGAGGCTTATCACCGTTTACATTCTGCTGCTTATGAGTTAACCCACATGACCCATTTTGCCAACGCTGATTACATCGATAGAACCCCCAGTGTGGATCAGCAAGCGGAGTTTTTCAATCAAACCAGAGATGGCTTGGTAGGCAGCACTTCTTTATCCAACTCAGCGGCTATTTTGTGGCACCACCATGTCATTTATTCTGATTGGGTCAGGCCAGGCATCATGCTCTACGGTGCTTCGCCATCCGGTCGTTATGAAGATATACAAGAGACTCAGCTGCAGCCTGCCATGTCATTGCATTCTGAAGTGATTGCTATTCAACATCTCAAGGCCGGAGATTCAATTGGTTATGGCTCAAGATATCGCACCGATGTACCGATTCGGATTGCGATCATTGCTTGTGGTTATGCCGATGGTTACCCAAGACACGCGCCTGATGGCACACCAGTATGGGTTGCTGGTGCCGAGGGCTTGAGCAGTGGCAAAGTTTGTTTGATGACAGGGCAAGTGTCGATGGACATGATCACTGTTGATGTGACAGACATGCCTCATGTTGAGGTTGGTACCAAGGTAGAACTCTGGGGCAAGCATTTGCCCGTGGATAAAGTGGCCCAGGCAGCTGGTACGATTGGTTATGAGCTCTTGTGCGCAGTTGCTCCAAGGGTTCGACGTCAGTAACAACAGTAAGGTCAGTGAACCCTTGAATCTTATTGGCTGATATTTATCAGCCAATTACCTAAATCACTTGCGTCACTTACGCCAGATTTGCCACCAAGAAGCTTTGACTTCGTCTGCGCCCGTACGCTTGCCTGTTGCCAAAATTTGACTCTCAGGGAAATTCAGCTTGAGAACACGCAAAGCATCGTTGCTCAAATCTTTCATGTTCAACGCTTCATAAGACTTATACAAAATGTACAGGGCTTCTTCAGTCGCTGGGGCACGATCGTAATCAGTGATGGCACGTTGTGCGCGATTGATTGCTGCTAGATAGGCGCCACGGCGATAGTAGTAGCGTGCCGTGTTCACATCGCTATCCGCTAATGAGTTCACGATATAACGCATGCGATCTAAAGCATCAGGCGTGTACTTGCTCTCTGGGAAACGAGTGGTCAAAGTTTTGAACGCTTCAAATGCATCACGCGCAGCGCGTGGATCGCGCTCACTCAAATCTTGACCGGTGAGTTTGCCCAAAAATCCCATATTGTCGTTAAAAGTGATCAAACCTTTTAAGTAATAAGCGTAGTCAACACTTGGGTGACCTGGGTGTAATTGTAAAAAGCGATCAACAGCAGTGATGGCTTGAGCTAATTCCCCATCTTTCCAGTGGCAATAAGCCACGTTGATTTGTGATTGCTGTGCGTAAGGGCCAAATGGATAGCGGGCCTCAAGTTTTTCAAAATACTTCACGCATTTAGCATTATCGCCACCATCCATGGCATCTTTGGCTTCAACATACAATTTGTTTTGTGACCAACCGGCAGTTTCATCATTGTCACCGCCAGCGCAACCAGTTAATAGGGCAGTAGACCCAAGAATACAAATGCTGGCAATAGAAGTCGCAAGTCTTTGGCTAATGCGACTTAAACTAGCATTATTGATAGATGGAAAGGCATCCAATTTTGGCATTACCAGATTCTCCTGAGAACAATACTTCCGATTATATCGATGAGGAAGACTTTATTGCAGTTGTTGTGCCAGATAGTTTGGCAGGAGAGCGCTTAGATAAGGTTTTAGCCCAATTAATACCTCAACATTCTCGTAATCGCCTGCAAACCTGGATTGAGGATGGTTTTGTCACAATTGGTGGTGAAACCCTCAAAATCAGATATTCAGCCAAGGCCGGCGATCAAATCACAGTGATTCCGCAAGCCAGTGCTGAAGAACAGGCCTATTTGCCTGAAGACCTGCCTTTAGACATCATCTATGAAGATTCTGAACTCTTGGTGATTCATAAGCCAGCAGGCATGGTGGTTCATCCCGCGGCTGGTAATTGGTCGGGCACCTTATTGAATGCCTTGCTCTATCGTTACCCATCAATTGCGGGTGTACCAAGAGCAGGCATTGTTCATCGCCTAGACAAAGACACCTCTGGGTTATTGATGGTCGCCAAGACCTTGGAAGCTCAAACAGATTTGGTCAGACAATTACAGTCTCGCCAAGTGATACGACGTTACTTGGCCTTTGCTTGGGGTGAGGTCAGATCCCAAACAGTTCACGCCTCGATTGGTCGTGATCCCCGAGACCGCCTCAAAATGGCCTTGCTCACTGGCTCAGCCAGTAAACCGGCTGTGACTCATGTCAGAAACCTGAACACCCAAGAATTCGGTAAAACCAAAGTGTCCTTGGTGATGTGTCGCTTAGAAACGGGTAGAACGCATCAAATCAGGGTGCATTTAGAATCTTTGGGCAATCCTTTGGTGGGGGATCCGGTTTATAAAAAGAGGGTGCCAGCAGATGCCAGTCAGTTGGTGTTTTCAAGGCCGGGACAAGCATTGCATGCAACTGTTCTTGGGATCAAACATCCGAGCACCAAAGAAGACATCCTTTGGCGAGCCCCGATACCTGAAGACATGCATGATTTAGGCTTGCGCTTAGGCATGACAGATAAAGATTTGCATCCTGTATGGGATGAGTTTGACGACTAAACAAAATCAAGAGACCATACCAACTTTCAATGACAACATCCATTCAACTACTTCAATGGGAAGCTCCAAGACAGATCAAAGCCATGATCACGAATCGTCATGGAGGATTTAGTCAATCACCATTCGATAGTCTGAACCTAGGTTTACATGTGGGTGATGATCCAGCAACGGTTCAAAAAAACCGCGATGCTTTAAAAGCAGTCTTGCCCAATGAACCCATTTGGTTGAATCAAGTGCATGGCACACAAGTCATTGATGTTGGTGCTTTAAAAGAAAGCAAAGATGATGGTATGGCTGTGCCAAGCGCAGATGCATCAGTCACTACCGCGCCTGGTCAAGTGCTTGCCATCATGACAGCCGATTGCTTGCCTGTCTTATTGGCCAGTAGGGATGGCAAAGTCGTTGGGGCAGCCCACGCGGGATGGCGGGGTTTGGCTGCTGGTGTGATTGAGCAAACAGTGGCTTTGATGCGAGTTAAGCAAAGCAATCACGCCCAAACTGATACTGAAACTCAAAGCGAGATTCTTGCTTACCTGGGTCCTGCGATTGGTCCTCATGCATTCGAAGTGGGCAGTGATGTAAGGGACATCTTCATGGCTCACAACCCTGCCAGCGCTGCTTGCTTTGAACAATTGCAAGAAAAGGGTAAATATCTGGCTGATATCTATGGATTGGCCTGTCTGCGTTTAAATGCTTTGGGCATTGAGCACATTGAGGGTGGTGGGGAATGCACCCTGCAAAACCCAGATTACTTCTCCTATCGTCGCGACCAACAAACAGGTCGCATGGGCAGTTTCATCTGGATAGACGCAGCTTAAATTTGCAGCTAAGCAGCACACACCCATCAAGTAAGCTTGGACGAAGTTTCGGATAGGGTTAATTCTTATAACGATTTACTTGATAAACCCTCAGAATATGGCTATTAGACTTAGGTCAAATACATTTTATTTAAGGGAGTTCTATGGTGAACACGCAAGGCTTTGGATCAGGGCCAAGCCTCGCCCCTCAGCACATGGCTTTAATTCCGCCGGAGAAGCTGGTTGAAATTGAAAAGCAATATGCCAAAGATCTATCTGAACTTTGGGCTAATCCAACAGGAACACCTATCAACGATCGTCGGTTCAGAGGCGAAGCTTGGCAAAATCCATGGAACCAAGCCACGGTTAATTTTTATTTATTGAATTCTCGTCATTTATTGAATTTGGCTGATGCTGTAGAAGCAGAAGCCAAGGTCCGTCAAAGAATACGTTTCAGTATTGAGCAAATGATTGATGCCATGTCGCCTGCAAACTTCTTGGCGACCAATCCTGAGGCACAGCAACGTTTGATTGACACCCAAGGTGAATCTTTGCGCACAGGCATCCTGAATGCTTTGCAAGATTTGGGTAAGGGCAAAGTCTCACAAACAGACGAGTCAGCTTTTGAAGTAGGTAAGAACGTCGCAACCACTGAGGGCGCCGTTGTTAATCAAACCAAGTTGTTCCAGATTTTGCAATTCAAGCCACTGACTGAACAAGTATTTGAGCGCCCGTACTTGATGATTCCACCGTGTATCAACAAATATTACATTTTGGATTTGCAGCCTGAAAGTTCCATGGTGCGCTATTTGGTTGAACAAGGTCATACCGTTTACTTGATCTCTTGGAAAAATCCAGATCCAAGCATGGCTGATACCACTTGGGATGATTACATCGGTGCAGCTATTCATGGCATTGAAACAGTTCAAAATATCAGTGGTCAAAAGCAAATCAACATCCTGGGTTTTTGCGTGGGTGGCACGATCACCGCCACGGCTTTGGCAGTGATGGCTGCTAGAAATCAACACCCAGCTTCTAGTTTGACCTTATTGACGACTTTGTTAGATTTTTCTGACACGGGTATCTTGGATGTATTTATTGATGAATCTTTGGT
>JAGVCB010000090.1 GCA_020059445.1 Polynucleobacter sp.
CTTTAGGTTTGGTGATGGTTTATTCGGCATCGATCGCTTTGCCAGATGGCCCTAAATATGCCAAATACAGCAGCAGTCACTTTTTGATCAGACACGGTATCTCGATTGCAATCGCTTTCACAATTGGTGTGTTGGCATTCAAAGTGCCTTTAAAAGTTTGGGATCGTTTGGCTCCGGCCATTTTTGCTTTGGCATTCATCATGTTGATCTTTGTTTTGATTCCAGGGGTTGGTAAGGGTGTGAATGGTGCTAAGCGCTGGATACCATTGGGTATCACTAACTTTCAACCATCAGAGTTGATGAAGTTGGCTGTTGTTTTATTTGCGGCTTGGTACACAGTGCAACGTCAAGAATATTTACACACCTTGGTCAAAGGTTTATTGCCGATGGGCGCTGCAGTGATCGCGGTGGGCGTATTACTGTTATTGCAACCAGACATGGGCGCTTTCATGGTGATTGCTGTCATTGCGATGGGCCTATTATTTTTAGGTGGCATTAATGCTAAGTTGTTTGGTGCACTGACTGCTTTAGCGATTGCCAGCTTTGTATCCATCATCATTTTTTCTGAATTTAGGCGACAGCGTATTTTTGCTTATCTTGATCCTTGGAACGTAGAACATGCCGCTGGTAAAGCCTATCAATTGACGCATTCACTCATGGCGTTTGGTCGAGGCGAGTGGTTCGGGGTTGGTTTGGGCGGCAGTATCGAAAAACTTCATTACTTACCAGAAGCTCATACAGATTTTATTTTGGCGGTGATTGGTGAAGAATTGGGATTCTTTGGTGTTGCTGTTGTCATCGGCATTTTCTACTGGATCATTCGACGCGCTTTCTTGATTGGTCGAACTGCTTTGCAATTGGATCGAAGTTTTGCAGGTTTGGTTGCTAAAGGTATTGCCATTTGGATTGGTTGGCAGGCGTTCATCAATATGGGCGTTAATTTAGGAATCTTACCGACCAAAGGCTTGACTTTGCCATTCGTTAGTTTCGGTGGTTCAGGCATGATGATGAATGCGGTGGCCATCGCTATCTTGTTAAAGATTGATGTGGAAAACCGAGTGTTGATGAGAGGTGGCAAGTTATGACCCACTCACCCACTTTATTGGTCATGGCCGGTGGCACTGGAGGACATATTTTCCCAGGCTTGGCCGTGGCTGAGTATTTGCGTGAGCGTGGCTGGAATGTTTCTTGGTTGGGCAATGCCAAGGGCATGGAGTATCGCTTGGTACCCCCTCGAGGTTTTGCTTTTGAATCAATTCAGTTTGGTGGTCTAAGAGGCAAGGGAATTAAAACCTTGGTGCTTTTGCCGTTTAATTTATTACGAGCTTTTTGGCAAAGCATTCAGGTCTTGCGTCGCGTAAAACCAGATGTGGTGTTGGGCATGGGTGGTTACGTCACATTCCCAGCTGGAATGATGAGTGTTTTATTGGGTAAGCCATTGGTGTTGCATGAGCAAAATTCAATCGCTGGTTTAGCCAATAAAGTATTGGCCAAAGTTGCAGATAAAACATTGTGCGCATTTCCCAATGCATTGCCTGGTGCGATTTGGTTGGGCAATCCCTTGCGTGCTGGCATGAGTCAAATTGAAGCTCCACAAATTCGTTACTCTGCAAGGTCTGGTCGTTTACAGATATTGGTGGTGGGTGGTAGCCTGGGTGCTGCAGCTTTGAACGAGATCGTGCCTGAGGCCCTTGCAAAAATCCCAGCTGAATCTAGACCATCTGTGATCCATCAGGCAGGTGAGAAGCACCTTGATCAGTTGCGTCAAAAATACAAGAGCTTGAATGTGGAAGCAGAAGTTGTGCCATTCATTGATGACATGGTCAATGCCTACGCTAAAGCAGATCTGGTGATTTGCAGAGCTGGTGCCATGACGGTTGCAGAAATCTCAGCAGTTGGGGTGGCTTCTTATTTGGTGCCTTTCCCATTCGCTGTGGACGACCATCAAACCTCCAATGCAAAATTTCTTTCAGACGCAGGTGCTGCTGTGCTGATGCCACAAGTTGATATGACAGCGGCTTCAATGGCTAGCTATTTACAAACAATTGATCGTACAGAATTATCAAAAATGGCTGAGCACGCTTTAAGTCAGGCAAAGCCAAATGCAACTAAAGATGTTGCAGAAATATGTCAAATGTTATCTAAGAGAGCGGCTCAGCCATGAAGCACATTCTTCATCAAATTCATTTTGTAGGCATTGGCGGCGCAGGCATGAGCGGTATTGCCGAAGTGTTACTCAATCTTGGGTACAAGGTGAGTGGCTCAGATATGGCTGAGAGTGCAACCACCAAGCGCTTGCGCGAGTGTGGTGCTGACATCAGCATTGGCCATCATGCTAAGAATGTCGGCAGTGCAGAGGCCGTGGTTATTTCAACCGCTGTTACTGGTGATAACCCAGAAGTCTTGGCTGCACGAGCAGCTCGTATTCCAATTGTGCCAAGGGCTGTGATGCTTGGTGAGTTGATGCGCTTAAAGCAGGGCATTGCCATTGCAGGTACTCATGGCAAAACAACCACAACCAGTTTATTGGCATCAGTGTTGGCTGAGGGTGGTTTGGATCCAACATTTGTGATTGGTGGCAAGTTAACTTCTGCTGGTGCAAATGCGCGCTTGGGCACGGGTGATTTTATTGTGGCTGAGGCAGATGAATCAGATGCATCCTTTTTGAACTTGTTACCGGTGATTGAAGTTATCACTAACATTGATGCTGATCACATGGATACGTATCAGCACGATATGGCCAAGTTAAAACAAGCCTTTGTGCAATTCACACAACGCATGCCGTTTTATGGTGTTGCAGTGCTTTGTGTCGATGATCAAAACGTGCGCGATATTTTGCCGTTTGTCTCGCAACCAATTCTTGGTTATGGTCTCTCTGAGGATGCGGATGTGCGCGCCATCGATGTTGTTGCAGATGGCCCTCAAATGCATTTCACAGCCATGCGTCATACCGTGCGTCGTCATGGCGATACACCAGGGCCACTAAAAGTCACATTAAATTTACCTGGCTTACATAATGTGCGTAACGCCCTCGCCGCCATTGCGATTGCCACTGAGTTGGGCGTGAGTGATGCAGCAATCGTTAAAGCTCTAAAAGAGTTCCACGGCGTTGGTCGTCGATTCCAGCGTTATGGCGAAGTGACGTTACCTCAGGGTGGAACATGCACGGTGATTGATGATTATGGTCACCATCCAGTAGAAATGGCAGCAACTCTTTCTGCCACAAGAGGTGCATTCCCAGGCCGTCGACTATTGCTGGCATTCCAACCACATCGCTTCACCAGAACGCGTGATTGTTTTGGTGAATTTGTGAAAGTTCTGCAAGGTGTTGATGCTTTGGCTTTGACAGAAGTTTATCCAGCAGGTGAAGCCAGAATTGCAGGAGCCGATGGTGAAAGTTTGATCAAAGCTTTGGCAAAAGCCAAAGAATCTGATCGATTATTAGATATTGCCAGCACAAAGTTTGCAAAAGATGTGAATGAGTTACCAGATTTGGTGATGAGCATGGCACGTGATGGCGATGTGGTGATCACCATGGGCGCAGGCTCTATATCCACTGTTCCCGGAAAGTTAGTAGGAGCTTCTCATGCTTAATTCTATGAATCATTGGAGTCAAACAGTCCAAAAAGATTTGGCGCAAGTGAATGTTGCTGCATTAGGCAAGGTTGGCGTGTTGCTGGGTGGTAAATCTGGTGAAAGAGATATTTCTTTGATGTCTGGCAAAGGTGTTTTAGATGCCTTGATGTCAAAGGGTGTGAATGCTCATGCATTTGATCCAGGCCAACAAGCAATCACAGAGTTGGCTGCACAAAAATTTGATCGGGTCTTCATTGCGTTGCATGGTCGTTATGGTGAAGACGGCACGATGCAAGGTCTTTTGGAGCAAATGAATTTGCCTTATACGGGCAGTGGCGTTTTGGCTTCTGCGTTGGCGATTGATAAACAAGCCACCAAGCGTTTGTGGTCTAGTTTTAATTTGGCCACGCCTCGTTTTGCGATGTTGAATGCCAATAGTGATTGGCAAAAGATTGTCCAAGATCTTGGTTTGCCGATCATTGTTAAGCCAGCCAGAGAAGGTTCATCGCTGGGCTTGAGCAAAGTCACAAAGCTTGAAGATTTGCCAGCAGCTTATGCATTGGCAGCCAAGCTTGATCGTGATGTGATGGCTGAGCAATGCATCATCGGTGAAGAGTTAACTTGTCCGATCGTGGGTGATGGTGAGAGTGC
>JAGVCB010000152.1 GCA_020059445.1 Polynucleobacter sp.
CAGAAGACCAAGATCTGCCCGTGTGGCGATTTCCGCACGCTTAGTGGCTAATATGCTCCAGCAAGTTGCAGGTGTTGACCGTGTCTTGACCATGGATTTGCATGCTGACCAAATTCAGGGATTTTTCGATATCCCGGTTGATAATATTTACGCTTCACCGATTCTTTTGACTGACCTTCAGACCAAAAAAAGCCCCGATTTATTGGTGGTTTCTCCTGACGTTGGTGGCGTTGTGCGTGCGCGAGCCCTGGCCAAACAATTAGGGTGTGATTTGGCGATCATTGATAAACGACGTCCAAAAGCCAACGTTTCTGAAGTGATGCACGTGATTGGTGAAGTTGAAGGTCGTCACTGCGTGATCATGGACGACATGATTGATACAGGCGGCACACTTTGTAAAGCAGCCCAAGTTCTGAAAGAGCGTGGCGCAAAGAGTGTCGTAGCCTACTGTACCCACCCTGTTTTATCAGGTGGTGCTGTGGGTCGTATTGCTGAATCTGCTTTGGATGAGGTGGTCGTGACTGACACCATCCCTCTGAATGATGAAGCGAAAAAACTCAATAAAATCAGAGTTTTATCTACAGCACCATTGCTGGCCGAGACACTCTCTCGCATCAGCACCGGTGATTCTGTGATGTCACTATTTGCTGATTCTTAATATATTCCCCTAAGAATCAAGCTTTTTACGATAGAATAGAGGGCTTTCCTGTTTGGTCGCGAACAGGAAAGCCTTTATTTTTTAATTATTTGGAGTTCATATGAAAGTTGTCGCTTACGAACGTAGCGTACAGGGAACGGGTGCGAGCCGCCGCCTGCGCAATGCTGGAAAAACACCCGGCATTATTTATGGTGGTACTGAAGCCCCTCAAGCTGTAGAGCTAGATCACAATGCACTTTTTCACGCTTTGCGTAAAGAAGCATTTCACTCATCAATTTTAGACATTGAAGTTGCAGGAAAGACTCAAAAAGCTCTTTTGCGTAACTATCAAATGCATCCTTTCAAGCCATTGGTTTTGCACATTGACTTCCAGCGTGTAGATATCAACAAGAAGATTCACGTGAAAGTGCCTTTGCACTTTGTGAATGCTGAGATTGCACCTGCTGTTAAATTAGGTGGCGCTTTGATCAGCCACATCGCAACTGAAATCGAAGTAGTTTGCTTACCTGCAGACTTACCAGAATTCATTCAAGTTGATTTGGGCAAAATTGAAGTTGGTCATTCAATTCACGTTAAAGACGTTGCACTACCAAAAGGTCTTTCACTAGTACCTCATTTGGAAGCTGAAAACCCAGTGGTTGCGAATGCTCGTATTCCAACTGTTAAGGCAGAAACAACTGAAGCTCCAGTTGCTCCAGCAGCACCTGTTGCAACAACTGCTAAAGAACCAAAGGAAGATAAGAAGTAATCTTATCGACCTGATGAAAAACCCGCTTTGCGCGGGTTTTTTTTCGTCTCAAAAATAGACTAAAGTAACGATATGTTCAAATTAATTGTTGGCCTTGGCAATCCTGGCACCAAACACGAAAAAGATCGGCACAATGCTGGCTTTTGGTTGCTAGATGAAATCGCACGTCTGCACCAAGGTAACTGGCAAGATGACCCTAAATTTTTTGGTCAAATCGCCAAAATTAAATTAGGTTCTGAAGACGCTTATCTATTAAAGCCTTCAACATTTATGAATAGAAGCGGTCAAGCTGTTGCAGCCTTATCTCGCTTTCATAAAATCAACCCGGATGCAATGTTGATCGTTCATGATGAACTTGATCTAAAACCTGGTGTTGCGCGCCTGAAATGGGCTGGCGGCCTAGGGGGACACAACGGTTTAAAAGACATCAGCGCACACCTCAATACCAATGACTACTGGCGCCTAAGACTTGGCATTGGTCATCCACGCGACTCTGAAGAAGGTAAAAGAAATTTAGACGTGGCGGATTACGTTCTTAAAAAACCAAGGCTTGAAGAACAAATTGATATTGATCGAGCAATGTCGTGTTTTCTAAAGGTCATGCCGTTGATTTCAAAGAATGAAATGAACGCTGCCACCATGGAGCTACACAGCAATACTTGACTAGCTGGTTTTTCCGGTGAGGTTTTTGTATTTTTGCATCAACTGATCCTTGCTCTCAACATGATCAGGATGAAGTGGGATGCAGTCCACCGGGCAAACTTGACGACACTGAGGCACATCATAGTGACCAACGCACTCAGTGCATTTATTATGGTCAATCTCATAGATTTCTAAGCCCATGGTGATCGCATCATTCGGGCACTCAGGCTCACACACATCACAATTGATGCATTCGTCCGTAATCATCAGTGCCATTGATATACCCTAAATAATTTCATTAGATCTTTTTGGCCAACCATTTTTCCACTGAAGGAAATACAAACTTACTCACGTCGCCGCCCAAAAGAGCGATTTCTCGCACAAACGTTCCAGAAATAAATTGATACTGATCTGAAGGGGTTAAAAACAATGTCTCCACATCAGGCAATAAATAGCGATTCATACCAGCCATTTGAAACTCATACTCGAAATCTGAAACAGCTCTTAATCCTCGAACTATCACGCGAGCATTATTTTTTCTCACAAAATCTTTTAATAAACCACTGAAGCCTTCAACGCGAACGTTCGTGTAGTGACTTAAAACTTCACGAGAAATTTCGAGACGCTCCTCAAGAGTAAAGATTGGTTTTTTATTCTTACTGTCAGCAATACCGACAACAACTTCTTCAAAAATTGATGAAGCTCGACGAACCAAATCTTCATGCCCCCTCGTAAAGGGATCAAATGTTCCTGGGTATACAGCGACTGTCATGGTTCTCTCCCAACCTTAACCAAACTTATATTGTTTTAGGGGCCATCAAAGTACCAATTGCAACCCCGGAACGTATGGTACGACGAATTTCCCAAAAATCCCCATATTCTGCAATTTCTTTCAACAATTCTTCAGGGTTAATTGTTTTGGGGTGCTCCATATAAATAGCACATTCATCATTTTTCTTGGTTATCCTGACCGCTTGCTTAAGGGCATCCAAAAACAGGCTTGGCTCTGAAAATGGAGGGTCAATAAAGCAAATATCAATCGAATTTTCAGCTTGCTTAGATGCAATAGCAATCGCATTCCCTTTGATGAACTCTGCATAACCTAGAGCGCCGTCTTTGGATAAATTTTGATAGTTTTCTTTTAATGCATCATGCACTGATTTTGAAGCATCGATCATGCTTACTTTTTGAGCGCCGCGTGACAGGGACTCAAAACCCAATGCACCAGTTCCTGCAAACATATCTAGACAAATCAAATCGTCGACACGCTGACCCAAACAATTAAACAAAGTCTCTCTGGCTCTGTCAGCTGTTGGCCTCAAGCCTGGTGAATCAATCACCTTGATTGATCGACCACGCCATGCACCTCCAATAATTCTGACCTTGCCAGCGGTCATGGAGCTCCAACCACAACAGTCACCATTTGCTTAACATCTAAATTATTTTTAA
>JAGVCB010000086.1 GCA_020059445.1 Polynucleobacter sp.
ATCATCCAGCGGCATTGATTTGAATCGTGCTGGTACGCCTTTGCTTGAGATTGTTACAGAGCCAGACATGAGAAGCGCGGCAGAGGCTGTTGCCTATGCAAAAGCGCTGCACAGTTTGGTGGTTTGGTTGGGCGTCTGTGATGGCAATATGCAAGAAGGTTCTTTCCGATGCGATGCCAACGTTTCAGTGAGGCCTGTTGGTCAGGCGGAATATGGCACCCGTTGCGAAATCAAAAACTTGAACTCATTCCGCTTTTTGGAAGAAGCCATTCAATATGAAGTTCGTCGTCAAATCGAATTGATTGAAGATGGCGGTAGGGTTGTTCAAGAAACGCGACTATACGATCCAGATAAAAAAGAAACACGCAGCATGCGAAGCAAGGAAGACGCGAACGACTATCGCTATTTCCCAGATCCTGATTTGTTGCCTTTGATGATTTCTGAAGAATGGATTGCCAAAGAGCGTTCTGAAATGACAGAATTGCCAGCTCAAAAATCAGAGCGTTGGCAGTCTGAATTTGGTTTGTCTGCTTACGATTGTCAGGTGTTAACGCAAGAGCGTGCCACGGCTGATTTTTATGAAGAGCTTCTTAAGCAGGTGGGCAAAGATCAAGCGAAGGCTGCGGCTAATTTGATGACTGGTGAATTTGCTTCTGCGCTCAATAAAGATGGTATTAGTGCTGCGCAATCGCCGCTGAATGCTTCTCAGTTGGCTAAATTAATTCAACGCATTGCTGATGGCACGATCTCAAACAAAATTGCCAAAGAAATTTTTACGGCCATGTGGGATGAGAAAGCTTCAGATCTTGATGCCGTTGATCGCATCATTGAAGCAAAGGGTCTTAAACAGATCAGTGACAGTGGTGCCTTAGAGGCGATCATTGATCAAGTGTTGGCAGCCAATCAAAAGTCAGTAGAGGAATTCCGCGCTGGCAAAGAGAAAGCGTTCAATGCTTTGATTGGTCAAATCATGAAGGCCACACAAGGTAAGGCCAATCCACAGCAGGTCAATAAATTACTAACGGATAAGTTGAATCAATCATGACACAGGTAAACAATCAAACGGCGGAACAACAAGAGCGCGAAGCTTTGGTGGCAGAGTGGCTGTTAGCAACCCCGGGGTTTTTTGAAAGACATGCTGATTTATTGGCAGATATTCAATTAAAGAATCCACATGGTGATCGCGCCATTTCTTTGCAAGAGCGCCAACTGGGTGTTTTGCGTCAACAAAACCAAGCTTTGAATCAGCGTCTATCTGACATGCTGCGCTTTGGCAGTCAAAATGATAAAACTCAGGGCTTGATGATTCAGTGGTTATCAAACTTGTTGTCTGCCAAGACTGAAGCCGATGTACGTGCTGCCATTACTTCTGGACTGGCCAAAATTTTTGACATTGAGCAGGTTGAGTTGCTGGATGGTGATCATGCTAATTTTTGTGGTTCGGCAGAGCAATCCAGTGACGCCATCAAAGCTCTTTTAAAGGAAAATATTCAGAGTCTTGCGGTGATCAATTTGTCGTCTTTAAACGTTCAAATATTGCTGGCTAGTCAGAGGGCTGAAAAATTCACTGCTGACATGGGGCGCGTTTACTTAGATCAAATCGGCGAGCTTGCTTTAGCAGCATTAACCCGCTCAAAAGAATAGGATCGATCCAATCATGAAGTCTTTGCTCGCGCAAGAATACCTGCGTGAACTTCATGTGGTCAGGCAGGTATCTCAACACACGATTGCTGCTTATACAAAAGACCTGGATTATTTGCTGGCCAGACTGGATGAGCAAGGTCTTGAGCTGGCGGATGTTACTTCAGATCAAGTGCGTTCATGGGTTGTAAAGCTCCACTCTCAGGGTCAAGCCTCAAGAAGCATTGCGAGGATGCTATCTGCTTGGAGAGGTTTTTATTTGTGGCTCGCCAATCAAAAGGGTTTGGTCAATAAAAGCCCTTTGAGTGATATCAAAGCGCCCAAGCGAAACAAACCCTTACCCAAAGCTTTGTCTGTTGAACAAGCGATCAATCTGGTGGAGAGCGCCAATAATGAAAGTGTTCAAGCAGATGTTTTTTTAAGAGCAAGAGACAGGGCCATTGTTGAATTGCTTTATTCCTCTGGCTTGCGTTTGTCTGAATTGCTGGGCATTGATTTGAATCCGATTGAAACCAAAGAGTATTCATCTGCTGGCTGGATTGATTTTGAGGCGGGCGAAGTGATGGTGCTTGGTAAGGGTAAAAAAAGAAGAACAGTGCCCGTTGGCGAGGCAGCCCTTCAAGCATTGAAAGAGTGGCTGGTGGTGCGTGCCAATTTTGCATTAACTGAAAAAGAAGCTGTTCAGGCTCTGTTCATCAATAAACAAGGCAAGCGAGCTTCAGCGAGAACCATTCAGCAACATTTAGCGGAACTAGCGGTTAAAGCCGGATTGCCCACCCATGTGCATCCTCACATGCTCAGGCATAGTTTTGCCAGTCACGTTTTACAATCATCAGGTGATTTGCGTGCCGTTCAAGAAATGCTCGGTCATGCAAGCATCACCAGTACACAAATTTATACCGCCTTGGATTTTCAGCATTTAGCCCAAGCCTATGACTTGGCTCATCCAAGAGCTAAAAATAAGAAGAGTGAATAATGCAAGCGAGCATCACATTAAAAGCCGGCAAAGAGCGCCCCTTACTGAGAGGACATCCTTGGGTGTATTCAAATGCCATTGAACGCGTCGACGGGAAGATTTATCCCGGTGCAACAGTTCAAGTGCTAGCGCATGATGGCAAATTCGTGGCCAAAGGTCTTTACAGCCCAACTTCCCAAATCAGGGTGCGAGTGCTGACTTGGGATGAAACCAAAACAATTGATCATGCGTTTTTTAAAGAGCGTATTTCTAAAGCACTTGCGCACAGAGCGCAGTGGATCAAAAACACCAATGCGATTCGTTTGATTTTTGGTGAGAGCGATGGCCTTCCAGGATTGGTGGTTGATCAGTACGCAGATACTTTGGTGTGCCAGTTTTTATTCGTTGGTATGGAGCATTGGAAAGAGGCGATTGTGCAAGCCTTGGTTCAGCAAACAGCTTGTAAAACTGTTGTTGAGCGATCCGATGCAGCGGTTCGCGCCCGCGAAGGTCTTGAGCCACACATTGGTGCACTGTTTGGCGAGATGCCAGAAGCCCCCATCAATGTGAATGAATGCGGTGTGCTCTACAGTGTGGATGTCGTGCACGGCCATAAAACAGGTTTCTATATCGACCAAAGAGATAGTCGACATCTTTTAAGCGAGCTATCCAAAGATAAAGAAGTGTTGAATATGTTCTGCTACACCGGCGGTTTTTCTTTGGCAGCCTTAAAAGGTGGTGCAAAGCATGTGACTTCAGTTGATTCATCAGGTGAAGCTTTGGCGATGGCGCAAAGACAGATGTTATTAAATGGCTTTGATGAGTCACGCGCCACATGGATTGATTCAGATGCTTTTGCAGTGTTGACGCAATTAAGAAAAGAAGAGAAGCAATTCGACATTGTTGTTTTGGATCCGCCCAAATTTGCCCCATCTTCACATCATTTAGATAAAGCTTTGCGTGCGTACAAAGAAATTAATCGTGCGGGCATGCAACTCTTAAAACCAGGCGGCTTGTTGTTCACGTTTTCTTGTTCTGGTGCAGTTGATTCGGCATTGTTCGAAAGAACCATTGCGATGGCCAGCGCTGAGGCAATGGCGCACTCAGGCAATACCTCCATGGACTTTAGGTTGATGCAGCGTTTATCTTCGGGCGCCGACCACCCACTTTTAACAAGTTTCCCCGAGGGGGATTACTTAAAGGGCTTGTTGCTTCAGAGGCTATAGCCATCTGCGCGCGATAGGCTCATAATTAATAGATTACACAAGGATGCAATCATGGCTTTGATACCAGTAACAATTCTTTCCGGTTTTTTGGGTAGTGGCAAGACCACTTTGCTCAAACATATTCTTCATGAAAACCATGGCAAAAAAATTGCCGTGATTGAAAACGAGTTCGGTGAAGAGAATATCGATAACGATATTTTGATTCAGGACAGTGATGAGCAAATTGTTCAGATGAGCAATGGCTGCGTTTG
>JAGVCB010000206.1 GCA_020059445.1 Polynucleobacter sp.
ATAAGGGGGGTTTTTCTTAAAAACGTGACTATATCGATAAAACCAACATTTCGCTGAATTTATTTCAACAAAATTCAGCCTCAGTTGACCAGTTTAGCCACCTAAGCCTTGAATGAACAGGAAAATCCGTTAAAAAAAGCACCTATTTAGGTGCTTTAAGTACTACTGATACTAAATAAGCCATCGCACGCCTTTATGGGCTTAATTGGCTTATTTAGGTTTTGGGCAAGGTAACGCCCACTTGACCTTGGTATTTGCCACCACGGTCTTTATAAGACACCTCACAAATCTCATCGCTCTCAAAGAACAAGACCTGAGCACATCCTTCACCAGCATATATTTTTGCGGGCAATGGTGTTGTATTAGAGAACTCCAAGGTCACATAACCCTCCCACTCTGGCTCAAAAGGAGTCACATTCACAATGATCCCGCAACGAGCGTAAGTACTCTTACCCAAACAAACAGTCAGAACACTTCTTGGAATCTTGAAATACTCAACCGTGCGCGCCAAGGCGAATGAATTCGGAGGGATGATACAAACATCACCTTTGAAATCAACAAACGATTTATCGTCAAAATTCTTTGGGTCAACGATAGTGCTGTTGATATTGGTAAAAATCTTAAATTCATTTGCGCAACGAATGTCATAGCCATAACTTGATGTGCCATAACTCACGATTTTTTGCCCCTCTGGAGACTGGCGAACTTGGCCGGGCTCAAATGGAGAAATCATGTCGTGCTCTTCGCACATGCGGCGGATCCAGCGGTCAGATTTAATAGTCATAAACTCTATTTTGACATATCTGGTAGCAATTGCATCTTTTCAGACGCATCACCCAATTCTTTATTAGGCGCTAAAACCAAGGGTTTAATGTTCGCCAAACACTCAACTTTGCAGTGCTCTGAGCTCTTCAACCGTATTCACATTGGCAAAAGAAGCAACATCATCGAACACCACGTAGTTTGTTTTCATACCTTCAAACCACTTATCAATCTTACGTCCGCCGCCAGATAAGAATATTGACAAACTATCTACTACAGTTGATTTCATCAATGAAAAAACAGGATGGGTTCTTAACTCGCCATCTTCAATGGTGGCAGCATAGGCTAATTCTAAATCTTGCACGATCAATGCTTGTGATAGTTTCTCAACCAAATCCATCGGAAATCTTGGTGAATCGCAAGGTACAGTTACCAAGTATGGGTGCTCGCAGTTTTCCAATCCTGCTTGGAACCCCGCCAAAGGACCAGCAAAATCACCAATCACATCAGGCAAAACTGACACTCCAAGAGATTCATAAGCTGCTAAATTGCGATTTGCGTTAATTTTTACAACATCCACTTGAGGCTCTAAACGCATGATAGTGTGCATCGCCATGGGTGCGCCTTTGAATGGCTGCAAACCCTTATCGGTGCCGCCCATACGACGACCTTGGCCGCCCGATAAAACCAAACCAGAAATCACATCACGCGGTATGAACATTTACATCCTTTGTATTGACTCGATTAACGCCACTGTATATTAAATAGTGCTGACCACTACAACGCCCAAACAATGTCATATTGACCTTGTTGGCCATCTCTAAACCCATGGCTGTGACGCCTGAGCGTGATAACAAAAATGGAATGCCCATTTGAGCACCTTTGATGACCATTTCAGATGTGAGCCTGCCAGTGGTGTAAAAAATCAAATCTTCACCAGCTTGTTCATCAAGCCACATTAATCCTGCAATTGAATCCACCGCATTATGACGACCAACGTCTTCAATGAAATGCAATAACTCGACGCTTTGCCCATTATTTTTGAACACGGCGCAAGCGTGAACAGATCCTGCTTGTTTGTAGATCGATGACTTGGTTCTGATGTGGTCAACTATTTCATAAATAGCTGACCTTGTTATTTCTGCTTTATTCTGTAATTGAATAGAATCAATGTCATCCATGATTCCACCAAAGATGGTTCCTTGACCACAACCTGTTGTCACAACTCTGCGACTGGTTTTTTCTTCAATATCAACTGTGTTTCCCTTAGTAGTTACAGCAGCTGACTCCGTATCCCAATCAACCTGAATACTGTCGATGTAATCAATCGAGGGAACCAAGCGTTGATTGCGCAAATAACCCAAGATCAATGCCTCAGGCGCTCCGCCAAGAGTCATGAGGGTGACCAATTCTTTTTTATCAAGATAAATAGTAAGCGGTCGCTCACCAGGAACATGAATCAACTTCTCGCGACCTTGCTCATCAACAACGTTGACTTCATGAATCAAGGGTGCAACAGCTTTTGATAATTTAACCACTTTATGCTCTTTAAAAGAAAAATCAGTAACTAAGATAACTTAGTTACTGATCGGATGTTTTAAGCAAAAGATTCTTATGCTTACTTTGATCCTGAGCTATGACTTTATCTTGCCAGCTTTGATATCGTCGTACCAAAGTTCGTGGTGCTCTTTGCCCCAGGCTTCGTCAACATAACCTGTCTTCATGCCTTGCAATGCGCCTTCCATGCCGATTGAACCAACATAGATGTGACCCATCGCCATAACAGTCATGACAACTGCAGCAACACCGTGAATGATATTGGCCAACTGCATTGTGCCGCGCCAGTATTCAATACCAGGAATAGGCACAATCATGTCCAAAACCCAACCAGATCCTGAGACAACTAGACCAAGGACTGTGACACCACCCCAAAACCAAATCTTTTCACCAGCATTGAAGCGGTGAGATGGGATGTGCTTACCTGACAATAATCCGCCAAATGAAGCAATCCAAGTCAAGTCACCCTTGTTAGGAATATTGTCTTTAACGTACAAGACAAAGAATATGATGATGCTAACTGTGAACAAAGGACCAGTAAAGTTGTGAATGTTCTTCATCACCAACAAGAATGTGCCGTAGGCAGCGCCACCCATGATTGGCAACAAAAAGAACTTGCCCCAGAGAATGAAAATGCCAGTGATTGCAAGCGCCAAGAAACTAAACGCCATTAACCAATGTGAATATCTCTCAACGCTTGTGAAACGCTTCATCAAGCGGCCAGTTTTAGGCTCATGCAACTTAATTTGACCTTTGATCACAAAGACTGTTGCGATTAAACCAGCCATGAGTACCAACAACCAACCACCCCAAACAGTGATAACACCGTTTCGGATGAGGCGCCATTGCTGGCCAGATTTCTGAATCAACACACCCATTTCCTTATTCGGGAAATTAACTGTGTGAGCAACATCAGAATTGACGTTTTTCCAAATTGGTTGATTGCTGCCAGGTTTGTTTTCGCTAGCTTCTCGTTGGGCTTGAACGTCTTTACTTACTTCCAAGATATTGACAGACTCAACTTGCGGAGCAGCCGGAGCTGCGCCCTGAGCGAATGCCACTGAAGCTGCCACTGAAAGCACAACACTGGCAAGTAAGTTTCTTATTGTAATTCTCATACTGTCTCCTAAATTACTCGAGTAACTTACTTAGCTTTAACGTAATCGTCTTGACCTTGACTACGAGTCTTCAGTTGCTTTTCCCAAGTAAGCTGATCGCCCGAAGTCCAACCTTTTTCAACATATTTGTTGTCGGCAGCTATGTAGGCCTTTTCATCACCTTTTTTAGCTGCAACAATACCCTGAGGCATTTCAGAACATGCCCCAAGAGTGAATGTTGTTGCGATCAAAGCTGCAGTTAAAGAAATTCTTTTAATCATGATTTTTTCCCTGGAGCTTGTTGTGGTTTACCGTAAGCAGTGCCCCAACCGAATACATTGGCGCCAGCTGCTTTACCATTTGATTGACGCTTAACAACACGATTGCGGAAGATATCTGCAACTACATCGCCATCACCACCAATCAAAGCTTTGGTAGAACACATTTCAGCACAGGCTGGTAACTTGCCTTCTGATAGACGGTTACGTCCGTACTTCTCAAACTCTGCTTGTGTACCGTTCTTCTCAGGACCGCCAGCACAGAATGTGCACTTGTCCATTTTTCCACGTAGGCCGAATGTGCCAGCACTTGGAAACTGAGGCGCGCCGAATGGGCATGCGTATGAACAGTAGCCACAACCGATACAGATATCTTTATCGTGAAGTACTACACCCTCATCAGTTCTGTAGAAGCAATCCACAGGACATACAGCCATACATGGTGCATCTGAACAATGCATACATGCTACTGAGATTGATTTTTCTGCGCCAACTTGACCATCGTTGATTGTTACAACACGACGGCGGTTAACACCCCAAGGTACTTCATGCTCATTCTTACACGCTGTAACACAACCATTACACTCAATGCAGCGCTCTGAATCGCAGATAAATTTCATTCTTGCCATTATCGTCTCCTAAATTCCGCCGCAATTAAGCGAACTTCTCAATCTGACAGATCGTTGTTTTAGTTTCTTGCATGCCCGTTACGATGTCGTAACCATATGTTGTCGCAGTGTTAACCGCTTCACCACGAACAACTGGAGCCGCACCTTTTGGATATGCATCCAAGATATCCTTACCTTGCCACCAACCTGAGAAGTGGAACGGAATGAATGCAGTGTCAGGTCCAACGCGCTCAGTGACCATGGCTTTCACCTTGATTTTTGCGCCAGTTGGGGACTTAACCCACACATACTCACCGTTACGAATTCCACGCTTGTTAGCAGCCGCTGGGTTGATTTCAACAAAGTTATCTTGTTGCAATTCAGCCAACCATGGGTTTGAGCGAGTCTCTTCACCACCACCTTCGTACTCCACCAAACGACCTGAAGTGAGGATGATTGGGAATTTCTCGTGCATCTTGTCAGCGATGTTTTTGTCCTGAATAGACTTGTAGAGGGTCGGCATACGCCACAAAGATTTTTTATCTTCGTGAGTAGGATACTTCGCCATCAAATCTGGGCGTGTACCGTACAAAGGCTCACGATGCTGAGGAATTGGATCAGGGAAATTCCAAACAACTGCACGAGCCTTGGCGTTACCAAATGGATGACAGCCGTGGTTCTTCATGATCACACGAATCAAACCACCAGAAATGTCCGTCTTCCAGTTCTTGCCTTCAGCAGCTTTTTTCTCTGCATCGGTCAACTCATCCCACCAGCCAAGTTTCTTAACTAGAGCATGGTCAAATTCTGGGTAACCTGTCTTGATGTCAGCGCCCTTAGAGTGAGAACCATTTTCAGCCAATAAAGTCTTACCGTCTTTTTCTACACCGAAGTTGGCACGGAAGTTACCACCACCATCCATCACGTGCTTGCTGGTGTCATAAAGATTTGGACTACCTGGGTGCTTCATTTCAGGTGTTCCATAACAAGGCCATGGCAAACCGAAGTAGTCGCCAGTTGTATCGTAGCCTGTTACTGGATCTTTACCACCCTTAGACTTCAATGTCTTCACGTCAAACACGTGCATCATGCGCATATGTGCTTTTAGACGCTCTGGTGAATGTCCTGAGTAACCAATCGTCCATACAGACTTATTGATTTCACGCAGGATAGATTCAATCTCTGGCTCTTTCCAATCTTTACCAGCGAACTTGCTCTTCAACATTTTGTAATTCTTAGACAACTCATTGCCAAAGCCAAGCTTATCCGCCATTGCTTGCATAATTGCATGGTCAGGAACTGACTCAAACAAAGGATCAATGACTTTCTCACGCCACTGAATTGAGCGATTCGAAGCTGTGATTGAACCATTTGTTTCAAATTGAGTTGTTGAAGGCAACAAATAAACAGCACGGTCCTTATTCACCTGTGCACCTTCAACTTGCATTGCAGCCATAGCAGCTGTAGCACTAGGGTATGGATCAACCACAACCAAAAGCTCTAACTTGTCCATGGCTTTTTTCATATCCAGACCGCGAGTTTGTGAGTTTGGAGCATGACCCCAGAAGAACACACCCTTAACGTTATTGCTTTGATCAATTAATTCTTTTTTCTCAAGCACAGCATCTACCCAACGTGAAACTGTTGTACCTGATTTCTCCATCATGTTTGGAGCATATTGTGCTTTGATCCAGTCATAATCAACACCCCATACGCCGGCGAAGTGTTTCCATGAACCAGGAAGAAGACCGTAGTAACCAGGTAATGAATCTGGGTTAGGGCCAACGTCAGTGGCGCCCTGAACGTTACAGTGACCGCGGAAAATATTTGTTCCGCCACCTGATTTACCAACGTTACCTAATGCCAATTGCAAAATACATGAGGCACGAACCATTGCGTTACCAATCGTGTGCTGAGTCTGACCCATACACCATACGATCGTTCCAGGACGATTCTCATGAAGAGTCTTAGCCACTTGGAATACTTGAGCTTCAGGAACACCACAAGCTTCTTCAACTTTTGCTGGCGACCACTTTTCAAGCACATCCTTCTTAACATCTTCCATACCGTAAACGCGGTCGTTAAGATATTTCTTATCTTCCCAACCATTTTTGAAGATGTGATAGAGCACGCCAAACAAGAATGGAATATCTGAACCAGAACGAATACGCACGTATTGATCAGCTTTAGCAGCCGTGCGGGTGTAACGTGGATCAACCACAATCATCTTGCAACCAGCTTCCTTAGCGTGCAACATGTGCAACATAGAAACTGGGTGAGCTTCAGCAGCGTTGGAACCAATGTAAATAGCAGCCTTAGAGTTCTGCATATCGTTGTAGCTATTGGTCATCGCACCATAACCCCAAGTATTCGCTACACCAGCCACTGTTGTGGAGTGGCAGATACGCGCCTGGTGGTCAGTATTGTTCGTACCAAAGAAAGAAACAAATTTACGCAAAAGGTAAGCTTGCTCGTTGTTGTACTTTGATGAACCAATAAAGAACAATGAATCTGGACCTGAAGTCTTCTTCAAGCTCTTCATCTTCGCTGTGATTTCGTCAAGAGCTTGATCCCAGCTGATTTTTTCGTACTTACCGTTCACAAGCTTCATTGGATACTTCAAGCGATACTCGCCGTGACCGTGTTCACGAATCGCAGCACCCTTGGCACAGTGCGCTCCCAAGTTGATCGGAGAATCAAACACCGGCTCTTGGCGTGTCCAAACACCGTTTTCAACCACTGCGTCGATAGCGCAGCCAACTGAACAGTGTGAACAAACGGTACGTTTAACTTCAATCTTGCCTTTGCCATCAAGCTTTGCTGCTCCGGAAGCTTTGGCTTTTTGCACCAAGGTTAGTTGTGATGCGGCTAAACCTACACCAACACCAACGCCTGAGCGCTTAAGAAAAGTACGACGATCCATCATTGGGACCGCGGATTGCAAACTGCGCGCTAAGCTACCGACCATTTGGGCAGAGTGACGAGAAGCAGCAACTGCTTGTTGTGATGTTTTACGAATCAGACTCATGGATAAACCCTCAAAGATTCAAGAGAAATAAAAAAACACTCGTTTAAAAATTAAACGAGTGTAGTTTTGTAATATTTACGGACATGATCAGATAGCTTGTAACCCTTACTATCTTCAATCATGGTAGAGGCTTGTTCAGCGATGGCTGATCCCAATGGTGTTTGAGACACAACCGCTACTGCGCCCGCAGTAACACCAGCTGTAACAAAGAATTTTCTGCGCGAATCTTTGTGTTTGTTTTCACTCATAACTATCTCCTATTAATTCTTAACAATCTGCCACTAAATTACAAAAGTAACACTTGCATTTATGTTCTAACTATATACCTTAATTATTTTTTTTGCACACGACAAATCAAATAATTGACTAGGGGTTTCCCTAAGACAAAAAAGCTTGCCGAGTCTTAATCAGCAAGCCTTTTTCTAATAATGCTTAAGTAAAAAATATATTGTATTTTTGAAGATTTACTCGACCATGTCCATGGCACATGCCTCCACCTCAAAAAAGGCCTTTGCTAGCTTTGCAACAGACCTGTAATGACGAACATTTGGATGAGAATCTATTGCATCGCACAAATCTTGAGCCCAAGGGCGCATGTGGTCATCAAAAAACTTTTTCTGTTGCGTCAAGTTTGCAATTGCCAAATCATCACCAGCAATCAAATAACGCATCACCTCACACAACGAAGCAATGTGATCTTCTGTTTCAGTTACATCTTCGACGGATTCAAGTCCGAGCTCTTGTAGCGCATCACGTAAGCGCACCAAAGGCTTTTCATTCATGAAACCGGTCAAGTGGTAAGAGCCATAAAGAAAAATTTCTGGTTTTCCAACACCAACAAATATTTCTTGGTATTCATCAGCCCATTCTTTGGAGCTCGATATTGACGCAACCCTTACCAACTCTGTCCAAGCTTGAGTAAGTTCAGCATTCTCTGGAGCCGTAGCTCCCGAACCATAAGCAGCCGATGCTGCAATACGGTGTAGCAAATCATCATCTGGCGCTTGATAAAAAAGGGTTGCCAACAAACCATAAAGGTCGGCACGAGCAACGTCTTCTTCTAGGCCATCTGCACTTAAGGCAGTAACTTCTTCATCTAATTTTTTTTCCATATCACTCATCAGACCACATCGTTATCGTTAGGTTTATTCATCAT
>JAGVCB010000214.1 GCA_020059445.1 Polynucleobacter sp.
AGTTCACTGGGAGCGAATTCATGAATCGCTCAACCATCATTCTTTTGATTATTTTGATGTTGTGTTCACTATCTTTGGTAGCAGCTCAACAAAAAACCAGGTCTCTGTATGTGGCTCTTGAGAGAGCACAAACTGAAGAGCGACGTTTGAATCAAGAATGGCTTCGCTTGGAATATGAGCAAAGAGATCTATCTAAGTCTTCGCGTATCACTGATATCGCCCGTAAGCAATTAAAAATGCAAGCGATCAATCCTGGTCGAACACAATATGTGGTGGTCGATTAATGGCGCAAATATCTTTCTCTTCCACTCCTAACTTGGTCTTGCGACTGCCGATGTGGCGCTCAAGACTGATTCTGTTTTTGATCTTCATCGGCTTTACCGCATTGGTGGCTCGCGCAGTATGGGTGCAGGGCTTTGGTAATTCCTTTTATGAAGAAAAAGGTAATAAGGCCACTTTGCGGTCTATTGAAATGCCTGCAAGCCGCGGGAAAATTTTGGATCGTCATGGTGAAGTGTTAGCAACAAGCTTGTTAGCAAAGGCCATCATTGCGTTTCCAGATGCAATTCCTGAAAAATTACCAAAAGAAAAAGTGTCACAACTGGCCAAGCTATTGGAAGTCAGTGAAGCAGAGTTACGTAAAAAATTTACTTCTAAAAGAAATCAAGTTTTCTTAAAGCGCCAAGTTGATTTAGAGATAGCAAAGCAAATCAAAGAATTGGGCATACCTGGCATTGCGCAAAATAATGAGTACAAGCGTTTGTATCCAGAGGGTGAGGCCATGGCTCACATCGTTGGTTTCACTAACGTTGAGGATCGTGGCCAAGAAGGCATGGAACTGGCAAAAGAAAAAGAATTGGCTGGTCAACCAGGTCGTCGTCGTGTGATTCAAGATCGACTCGGGCGTTACGTTGAAGGTTTGGGAATTATCAGTCCACCTAAAGATGGTGCTGATTTGCAGTTATCGATTGACAGTAAAGTTCAGTTTTTAGCTTTTAATGAATTGAAAGCCATTGCAGAAAAGCATCGTGCAAAAGCAGCCGGTGCTGTTGTGTTGGATGTGCAGACGGGTGAGATTTTGGCCTTAGCCAATTGGCCAACATATAACCCTAATTCAAGAAAAAATTTAATCGGTGAACAATTAAGAAATCGAGTGCTAACAGATACATTTGAGCCTGGTTCAACTATGAAACCGTTTGCGATTTCGCTTGCGCTGGAAAAAGGTTTGGTGCAACCAAACACTTCCATGGCAACTGGTAAATCGATGGTGGTTGGTAAAAAAGCCATCACAGATACCCATCCTCAGCCTGTAATGACGGTCTCTGAGATTGTGCAAAAGTCGAGCAACATTGGCACTGTCAAAATGGCGATGCAACTGCAACCTCAAGAAATGTGGGAAATGTTCCAAGCAATTGGTTTAGGCCAAGCTCCCAATCTAGGTTTCCCTGGAGCAGTTGCTGGAAGACTCAGACCATATAAAAATTGGATACCTATTGAGCAGGCCACCATGTCTTACGGTTATGGCTTATCAGCTTCTTTATTCCAAATGGCTCGCGCATACAGTATTTTTGCGCGCGATGGTGAGCTTGTACCGGCCACTATTTATAAGACGAGCAATATTCCAAAGGGCACACAAGTTATCTCTGCTAAGACGGCAATCCAGATGAGAGAAATGTTAGAGCTTGTGACGCAAACAGGAGGTACCGCAATCAACGCTCAAACCATGGGTTACCGTGTTGGCGGTAAAACTGGTACAGCTCATAAGGTTGAGGGTAAAGGTTACGCAAAAAATAAATACCGCGGCTTTTTTGTGGGTATGGCACCAATGAGCGCCCCAAGAATTGTGGTGGCAGTGATGGTCGATGAGCCGAGTGCTGGCGGCTATTACGGTGGTGTTGTGGCAGCTCCTGCATTTGCAAATATTGTTGCGGGCACCTTGCGCACCATGAATGTTTTACCTGATGCAGCAGTGAAGCAAATGGTCGATAAAGAATTACAGCTTGGGCCAAATGGTTCAACGCAAAAGGTGTCGTTGAGCAGATGAACGCTATGTTGCCAATCAACTCCTTCTCTCTTGAATCATTGCTCAGTGCGCATGTGAAACCTGGTGCTCAAATGACATCAGACACAAGAGCGTTGAAAGCTGGAGATGTGATGTTGGCTTATCCAGTGGGTAATAGCAGACAATTAACAGATAACCGTTCTTATATTGCTCAAGCATTGAGTTTGGGTGCCGCGTTGGTTCTATATGAACCTAATGGCCTTTCAGAAGAATTAAAAACAGTATGTAAAGACAGTCGTTGTGTTGCAGTTCCTCAGTTAGCTGAACAAGCAGGCGACATTGCAGCGAATTGGTACGGTCATCCTAGTCGATTGATGAGAGTTGTTGGTGTTACTGGCACCAATGGCAAAACAACGGTTAGTCAGTGGTTGTCGCAAGCATTGCACAGTGCCGATCAACCATCAGGTGTGATTGGTACCTTGGGCGCAGGGATTGTGAACGATTTAACCATGACTGGTTTTACAACTCCCGATGCGGCACGTTTACAGGGTTTACTCAAAGAAATCCAAAGTTGCGGTGCGCACAGTGTTGCTGTAGAAGTGTCATCACATGCTTTGGATCAAGGTCGAGTGAATGGCATCAACTTTGACACTGTTGTGATCACCAATTTGAGTCAAGATCATTTGGATTACCACGGTGACATGAAAGAATATGCCGCTGCCAAAAAGAAAATATTAGATCTACCTGGAGTTAAGCATGTGGTTGTGAATGCTGATGATTGGTTTGGTCAAGAGTGCTTGCAGTATTTGGCGAAAAAAATGAGTGATACGGATATCACTGTGTGGGCCTATGCCCTCAAATCAGAAAATTTATTGTCTTTACCGTGCTTTGCAAAACAATCTTTCAGAAAAGTGCTTGCCACTGATCTTCAGATGAATGATCAGGGTATGAAGTTCGAGATCATCACTGATGGTGAAGATCTTGGTTTGCTTCAATCGCACATGGTTGGCGCTTTTAATATCAGCAATGCTTTGGCCGTCTTCGCTTGTTTATTGGCTGGTGGAAAAACAATTAAGAGTGCTAAAAATTCTATTGAGCAGTTGCAGGCTGTTAAAGGACGTATGGAATTAGTTGCTCGAGTAACTGCGCAGCAACCTATGGCAGTCATTGATTTTGCTCACACGCCCGATGCGTTGGAGCAAGTACTCAAAACATTACAAGAAATTGCAAAACAAAGAGCCGGTCAACTGTGGTGTGTGTTTGGTTGTGGCGGTGATCGTGATGCCCTCAAGCGGCCAATCATGGGTCGAATTGCAGAAAGTATCGCTGATCATGTGATGGTGACGAGCGACAACCCTCGCAGTGAAGTGCCAGAAAAAATTATGGCTGATATTTTGAGTGGTTTCGAGGTGCCAGAGAAGGCGCACGTCAATGCTGATCGTGCCACCGCCATTTTGCAAACCATCAGACAAGCCAAACCAGAAGATGTGATTTTGATTGCTGGCAAAGGTCACGAAGAAATCCAAGAGATTGCAGGTAAAAAACACCCATTCTCTGATCGTGTGCATGTGCAATTGGCCATGGGGGGTGTTGCTTGATGAGTCTGTATATGCAACATATGCCTTTATCGATGATTTCAGAGTTTTTGCCAAATGCTCAATGGATGAACCTGCCATCATCTGATCAAGTCATCAAACGATTCATCAGTGATAGCCGACAAGTCATGGCTGGCGATCTATTCATCGCTTTACGCGGTGAAAAATTTGATGCACATGATTTCTTAAGTGATGTGCAAGCCAAAGGAGCGATGGCTTGCTTGGTGAGTTCTGTAGATAAATTACCTCAAGGCTTTCCAGCGTTAGTGGTCAAAGACACTCATGAAGCCTTGCAAATATTGTCCAGTGGGTGGAAGCAGTACTGCAGTCAGCACAAATTAAAGCAAGTGGCGATTGTGACGGGCAGTAATGGCAAGACCACTGTGAAGGGCATGATCCAAAGTATTTTTGAGGCTGCTGTTGGTGTTGATAAAGCTCTAGCAACACAAGGTAACTTCAATAACGACATTGGTTTGCCTTTAACACTCTTGCGCCTTGATTTAAAACATGAGCTAGCAGTCATTGAGTTGGGTATGAATCATCCTGGCGAAACAGCATTATTAGCAAATATCGCTAAACCAAATATTGCATTGATTAACAATGCTCAGCGTGAACATCAAGAGTTCATGGAAACGGTGGATGCCGTTGCGCAAGAGCACGCTTTGGCGATTGAGGCTTTGCCTCAAAGTGGTGTAGCTATTTATCCAGCAGATTCTGAGTACAGTGCATTTTGGAAAAAAGTCGCCAATCAACGAACTGTTATTGATTTTGCATTTAATCAAAAAGCCACGGTTTGGGGTGAGTGGCTTGATCAAGCAAATGGCCAGATCTTGATTCACACACCACAAGGTAATTTCAAGGTAATGCTCAATATTTTGGGAGATCACAATGCTTGCAACGCTGTTGCGGCATCAGCGGTGGCAATTGCTGCTGGCATATCTCCAGCCATCATTCAGTTAGGCTTGGAATCATTCCAACCTGTGAGTGGAAGAATGCAAAAGCATTGTTTGACCGATGACATCACCGTGATTGATGACAGCTATAACGCCAACCCTGATTCTGTTCGCGCTGCGATTGATGTTTTGTCGAATATTAAAACAGCCGCCTGGCTTGTTTTAGGTGATATGGGCGAAGTGGGTAATCAAGGTACAGAGTTCCATCGCGAAGTTGGTCATTACGCTGGCGAAAAAGGCATTCAAAAATTATTTGCTTTGGGCGACTTAAGCAAAGAGGCCGTTCTTGCTTATCAAGCGACTGCCACTCATGGAAATATGGCTCAGCACTTTGCTGATGTGTCTGAACTCTGTTCAGAATTGAATAAATCGTTACAAGCTAGAAAAAATCATGAAGAAGTGACACTTCTGGTGAAGGGATCGCGCTTTATGCGCATGGAGAGAGTGGTTAAAGCTCTCGCAGAGGAGATGCACTGATGTTGTTATGGCTTGCGCAATTACTACAAGATGACTTTGGTTTTTTACGGGTCATTAACTACATCACTCTCAGAGCTGTGATGGCCACTTTGACGGCTGGATTGATTGGATTGTTTTTTGGTCCTTGGGTTATTCGTCGCTTAACCTCCATGAAGGTTGG